>JAJQIE010000206.1 GCA_021199395.1 Lachnospiraceae bacterium
ACAGTGGTGTTTCGTAATCCCACATATGATAAATATACAAATCCACATGATCCATGCCGAGGTTCATAAGGCTCTTGTCGATCATTCGCTGGATGTGCTGCTGGCCGGTGATCCCCGCCTTGATTTCGTCCTGTGTGCGCGGCAGGAATTTTGTTGCGACAACCACGTCATCCCGCTTTGCGAAATCCCGCAGCGCACGACCTACATACTGTTCGCTGGTTCCGCTTTGGTAGGCGATGGCCGTGTCAAAGAAGTTGACGCCAAGTTCCAGCCCTCTTTTGATAATCTCACGGGAATGTTCCTCGTCAATCGTCCAGCTGTGCTGACCGTTCGCCGCATCCCCAAATCCCATGCATCCCATGCAGATGCGGGATACCTGTAAATCCGAATTTCCTAACTGAACATACTGCATTTCGTCCTCCTGTTCTTGTCAAATTCCCATCCTTCTATTATTGCCAAGCTTCTTTCCAGCCTGATAAGCCTCATCCATCGCCTTTGTTCCAAGCACCTCGCCTTTCTTCCAGACCCCTTCTCCCCAGATCACAGGATTGACGTGGTTCCCAAGATAGTCAAAAATGTCCACCAGGTCTGTGGCTGTGCGTTTCAGTCCCGCCTTTCCGTCATGCCCGGTGACGATTACGAATACCTCCTTGCCACCGAGTTCCTGCCATTCCGGGAGCAGACGGTCGATGAAAATCTTCATCTGTCCGCTCATGGTCATGAAATAGGTGAGCCAGCCCATTTAAAGTGCGCTTCGCGCAGGGGCTGGCCTACGTCCTGAGCTAAAGCTCAGGACAATAAATAAGTAGGGGAGGCCAGAACCAGCACTTCGGCCTGCTTCACCTTCTCAAGGATGGACGCCATGTCATCCTTCTGAACACATCTGCCGGTCTGAAAGCACGCGTAGCACGCCTTGCAGGGATTGACCGTGTGTTCCCGCAAAGAAATCTTTTCTACCGGATACGGTATAGGTTTGCTGGTTAATGTACAACGGAATTACAGGAATGAAAAAATATATGCTTGCATATGGAATGTGACAAATATATAATGTAGACAACATGGGAGGCTACAGAATATGGGAATCTATTTAAATCCAGGATACACAGGGTTTGAAGAAATCAGAAGAGACGTTTATGTGGATAAAACAGGACTCATCTCTTTCATGAACAGCCTTATAGGCAAACCGAAGCCGCTGGTAAGCTTTAGCAGACCAAGGCGCTTTGGAAAATCCTATGATGCAAATATGATTTGTGCATATTATGACAGGAGCTGCGATTCCGGGTTTTTATTTGAAGACCTGAAAATTGCGAAAGAAAATAGCTATAAGAAACACTTAAATAAATATAATGTAATAACCTTTGATGTAACAGGTTTCATTGTGGATGCAAAGGATAAAGATACGGACATTGTTTTGAACATAAAGGATTCTCTGCTCAAAGAATTAAGAGACGCTTTCCCTGGATGTATTGATGATGAAGAAAAGAATCTTGGAAAGGCTTTATATGCGGTTGTATCAAAAGGGAATGAGAAGTTTGTTTTTGTTATAGATGAATGGGATGCGCTGTTCAGAGAATATAAGAAGGATAAGGAACTTCAGGAAAATTATATTCTTTTTCTGAGAAGCCTTTTCAAAAACAAGGATACGACATCCAGGACGACCGCGGCCGCTTACATGACTGGTATTCTTCCAATAAAAAAATATGGTACAGAATCGGCCCTGACAGATTTTAAAGAATATTCCATGACAAGACCGGGAAGGCTTGCGGAGTACGTTGGATTCACAGAAGATGAAGTGAAACGGCTTTGTGATGAGTATCAAATGGAATTTGAGGGTATGCGGTCCTGGTATGATGGTTACTCCTTTAGCAAAATCAAACATATATATAGCCCTAATTCAGTGATGAATGCATTACAGGAAGAGGAGATTTTAAACTACTGGACCCAGACCGAAACCTTTGAAAGCCTGAAAGAGTACATTGAGATGGACTTTGACGGTTTGAAGGATGCGATTATAAAAATGCTGGGCGGAGAGCGGGTAAGTGTCAGGATCAGTACTTTCCAGAATGATATAACGTCATTTAAAAATAAAAATGATGTTCTGACGCTGTTGATCCATCTTGGATATCTGGCTTATGATTCGATTAAGCGAGAGACATATATCCCAAATCTTGAGGTGGCGGAGACATTTGAGGATGCTGTCAGCGGAGCTAAATGGGGAGCGGTTGGAGCAGCGTTATCTGAATCGGAAAGACTGCTGGAAGCAACGCTTAACCAGGATGAAGAGGCCGTTGCTGAAGCATTAGAACAAATACACGGCTCTGTATCCTCAGTATTAAATTATAATAACGAAGCTTCGCTTAGCTGTGCGATTACAATAGCATATTATACTGCAAAACGGTATTACAGCTTTGTAAGAGAATTTCCGGCTGGCAAAGGTTTTGCAGATATTGCTTTTCTCCCTCGCAGGGGTATAGATAAGCCTGCTATGATCATCGAACTTAAGTATGATAAGGATGCTGACACTGCGATCAGCCAGATTCATGAGAACCGCTATGATGGTGACTTAAAGAAGTATTTTGGCCAGCTGCTTTTAGTAGGAATCAATTACGATAAAGACGCAAAAGGAACAAGTGCGAAAAGGCACAGTTGTGTAATTGAAAAGGTGTAATTATCCAGATACGTCTCAATACTCCGGGTGAAGAAGTTCGCCCGGTTTTCTTTTTCTGCTTCATCCACAGACGCAAGCAGAAGAAACTCTCCGCCGCCCTGGTGAGAGATGCATATGTTAGCGGCAGAAGCGCCGCCAGAAGCGCTAACTTCGGTAGAGGTTCCGCTTTGGTCGGCGGCAGGATGTGTCTCTGACGTAAAAAGCGCTTCGCGATTCGGAGCCGATACTGCTCCCTCCAGCGCGTGTCCGGCGACACAGATGGCAAAATCCCGTTCGGCACGTCCGTATTGCTTTGTGATCTGCGGCAGATCGGCAAGTTCGAAGCGCATGGCCAGAAGTGTTTTGCCTTTGCTGGCAGCTGCAGTGAGAAGCCGGAAACCGCTGCGGTTAGGCAGCTGTGTCAGCTCATCCCGGTCGCTGATATCTTCCGGTCGATGAACGAGTATGCCTGTCTGGCGAATGTCAAAAATACGTGCAAGCATGGAATTAATATTGCGCAGGAACATCAGAATCGAAATATGATCCCAGTCCGGATACAGGCAGAGATACAGCTCCTGACAGTCTTCAATTGCGGAGACAAAACCTTCCAGCAGATCCATGCCGTCATCCAGATCCATCACGGAGTGAAGGGCAGCGGACAGCTTAATGTCCGAAAGCATCGCAGCCTCCCGGTCATTTACCTTGCGGAGCAGGTGATTCTCATAGAAAAGAGGATTCGGCAGGTCATGCTTTTTCTGCGCGCAGCAGGAGCCCCGGTAGACCGGCTGGGAAGGTATGACCGTCTCCTCCGGGAGCGGAGCCTTGCCGGTAAAGCAGTCGCGAAGCAGGTCAAACGCTTTGGCTCCCATCTCGTGAAGCGGAAAAGTCACAGTGGTCAGATCCGGTGAGCAGTTGGCAGAATCCTCTTCCCCAAAGCTTAATCCGTATTTATGCATCACCTCTGCGCACAGATCCCGTCTTGGATCAGAGGAGTCCAGCTCGGATTCACAGCCGACATAGCAGATACGGCGGCAGTGATGCGCTCTGATCAGATGCACGGTAAGCTCTCTGGCACAGAGCCCGTAGCCAAGTACCAGGTGCGGGAAGATGGTGTCATGCTGAGCAATTTCCAGAATCGGGCAACTGCATTTTTCAGACAGTGTGCGCGCGATCAGGCGCGGATATCCGTCTGCAGATAGGTGCCGGAGATGAAGATCACTCCGGAAAAATCCTCAAAGCGCGGGATACGCAGGATGCTCTTTTCTCCATTTGCGTACGCGCCGAAATCCTCCCCGTCCGCGGATGCGAAGAATTCTGTGGCATATCCATATTCCTCTGCACGGTCTGTGATACCCTGGCACATGGTCCGTTGGAAGTCTCCGAAAATGTGGGAGACAAAGACGCCGATTTTTTTGGATTGATACATATACATCACCTGTCTTTCGGAGCAAGGACACGATAAACGATTAATCGTGCTATGCATTAAGATTACCACGATGCCGCCGGGAATTCAACCAAAACTGAAAGACAAAGTCAGTTCCATATGAAAAACAGCGCGTAACTGTTCAGTATCTTCACAGTTACAAAAAAACAACACTTTTCAAAAAAAAATATTGATAAGAATTCCGGAATGTGACAAAATGGGAAAATAAATCGAGTAGGAGGAGCCATTCTGTGAACGTCTTGATTGTGGATGACGACAAGCTTCTGATTCAAAAGATAGTTACCGGTATAGAGTGGGAAGAGATCGGGATTAAGCACGTGTTTACGGCGGACAATGCCATCCAGGCAAGAAAAATCCTGGAGTCGTTTCCGGTGGACATCCTTGTAGCAGATATTGAGATGCCGCAGGGGAATGGCCTGGAACTGCTGGAATGGGCGAGAGCAAGGCATTATCCTGTGGAAACGATCATATTGTCCGGGTATGCCCATTTTTCCTACGCGCAGAAAGTGATTCAGTACGGCGGAAGAGATTATCTTCTGAAGCCGATATCCAATCGTGATCTTGCATATGTCATTCGTTCGATCGTCCAGGAAAAGGAGAACCGCAGTCCGCATACAGGAGAAAGAAATGATCGGTTTGCACTCTGGGAGAAGGCGTTTATGGAGAAAGAGATGCAGATTCCTTCGGAGATCCTTTCATCGTGCGGCCGGAACAGCAGCTATTGCATGGAACTTTTCCGCAATCTTTCAAATGTGGGGCAGAATGATGCCGACCGCCGGCTGCTGGACTTTGTTGTACAGAATATGATTCAGGAGTTTTTTGAAAGCAGAGGGCTGATACTTGAATACGCGGGACGCGTACGGGAGGATGCCTGGCTGGCGCTTTTTAAACAGAATGCGCGTCTGGCTTCGATTGAGGAGTATACCGTGCAGATGCAGCAGTGCCTCAGGGAGGTCGTCCATCTGGATTTTTGTGTTTATCTGGGGATTCCCTGTGCCTTATGTGAACTGCCTGCTGATACACGGCGGCTGTGGCGGATCTATCAGGATGCGGTCCCGGATGATCGGAAGTTTATCCGTGAAGCTGACTGGGAACTGCGAAACAGGACTCCTTCTTTCCCGGATTTTAAAAAACTTGCTTCTGCCATGGAACGGGATATTCCGCTGGTGGAGAAGGAACTTCTGGACTGTGTCAGTTCTCTGGCTCAAAATGGCGTTGCCTCCAGAGCAAACTTCCAGGCGTTGATGAACCAGATGATGCCGCTGATCGAACAGTCCCTTGCCAGCCGCAATGTTCTTCGTTCCCGCATTTTTGATGAGGCGGAATTTGCAGAAAAATACCGCCTTGCGTTTCTTTCCGTGAGCGGCATGACAGACTGGATCAGCTGGAGCTTTGGACGGCTGGAGGGATACCGTCATGTCGGCCGGAAGAAGGAGTATCTGGTCGACAAGCTGAAAGAATACATAGAGGATCATCTGGACAGTAACCTTTCCAGAAAAGAACTTTCCGGGATCGTATTTCTTTCAGAAGACTATCTTTCCAGAATCTTTACTGCGGCGACCGGAATGTCTATTTCCAGTTATGTTTCTTCACGGCGGATTGCGCGCGCCCAAGAATATCTTCTCGAGACAGAAATGACCGTCAGCCAGGTCGCGATGCGGGTAGGTTTTAGTAATTTTTCTTATTTCAGTAAGATCTTCCGGGATTTTACCGGTAAAACACCGAATGAATTTCGTGATTCTGTCAAAAATCCGCACCCGGGTCAGACAAAATAATAATAATCCGTCCTGTTCCAGGAAAACAGAAAAAACATGACCTGAAAATGGTCATGTTTTTGTTATGGAGAGCCCTTTGGATTTATAGATATCCTGTCTCGAAAAAAGCTATACTGATACTGTCTTTACGAAGGGGGATTTTTATGGAAAAGAGAAGAAATGGAAAAGCGTATGCTCTGATGCGCCTGAAAAAAAGCAGGCAGCTGTATCTTTTGATGCTTCCTTCCATTATCATTCTGGTGTTGTTTACATACGTACCCATGTATGGAATCATGATTGCTTTTGAGGACTTCAGTCCGGCGAAAGGGATTCTGGGCAGCCCGTGGGCGGGATTGAAATATTTTAAACAGTATTTCGCTTCCTACAAGTTCTGGCCGACCATCCGCAATACCATCGTGATCAGTGTTTACAGCATTGCCGTGACATTTCCTCTGCCGATCGCTCTTGCTCTGATGTGCAATCAGATGCGGGCGCGCCGGTTCAAAAAATTTTTTCAGGTGTCCACGTACCTGCCGCATTTTATTTCGACGGTTGTTATGTGCGGTATGATCATCCTGTTTACTTCACCGAGCAGCGGTGTCATTGCAAAGCTGCTGTCGTTTGTGGGTATCACTTTTCCAAACGTTATGGGCAGCGCTTCAGCGTTTCCGACGGTGTTTGTGCTGTCAGAGGCCTGGCAGCACGTCGGTTGGGACAGTATTCTGTACATAGCGGCGCTCTCCGCAATCGATCCGGCACTTTATGAAGCCGCAACGATGGATGGAGCCTCCAAGTGGCAGAAGATGCTGCATATCGATATCCCTCTGCTGATGCCGACCGCAAGCATTATGTTCATCCTGCGGATGGGCAGCGTTATGAGCGTCGGTTTTGAAAAGGTTTATCTGCTTCAGAATCAGCTGAATATGGCTTCCAGCGAAATTATTTCTACTTATGTATATAAGATGGGATTGATCAGCAGCCAGTATAGCCTCTCTTCGGCAATCAACCTTTTTAACACGCTGATTAATCTGGTACTGCTGTTAAGTGTAAACTATATTACATCGAAGCTTCAGGGCACGTCGCTGATATAACGGAGGTCGGATATGAGTACAGGAATAAAACACAGAGCAGGTAAAATAAAAAAATCCAGAGAGGACAGGATATTTGATTTTTGTATCTATACGATCGCCGGTCTCCTGACGCTGATCGCTCTGTATCCGATCTATTTCGTGGTCATCGCTTCCTTCAGCGATCCCAAGGCAGTTTCGGCCGGAGATGTGGTACTGTTTGTATCCGGGTTTTCTCTGAAAGGATATAAGCATCTGCTGCAATATGCGGAGCTCTGGCGAGGATACCTGAATACGATCCTTTACGCACTGGTGGGTACGCTCATCTGCCTCGTGGTAAATATTCCGGCAGGCTATGCGCTTTCAAGAAAGGATCTTTACGGAAGGAAATGGTTCGTCATTTTTTACATGATACCGATGTTTTTTTCAGGAGGACTGATTCCGACCTATATCAATATCCAGAAGCTTGGTCTTTACGATACCTTTTGGGTGATGGTGCTTCCGTTTTCAGTCATCACGTATTACATCATTGTGGCAAGAACATTTTTTACCACGGGACTTCCGGAAGATCTGTGGGAAGCGGCACAGATTGACGGAGCCAGCACGCTGCGGTATTTCTTCTCCGTTGTGCTCCCGCTTTCCAAAGCAATCCTGGCGGTGATCGCCCTCTGGTCGGCAGTAGGACAGTGGAACTCGTATTTCAACGCAATGATCTATCTGCGGAACAGCAATCTGCAGCCTCTGCAGCTTGTGCTGCGGAATATTCTGATCAATAATCAGACGGCAAGCTCCATGATGACGGGGACCGCGGCCTCTGAGGCGCGAGAACTGTCAGACCTGATCAAGTATGGCGCCATTGTGATCTCATCCGCGCCGATTATGTGTATGTATCCGTTTGTACAGAAGTATTTCAACCAGGGCGTAATGGTCGGCTCCCTGAAGGGCTGACAGGATAACCGGGCACAGGCCGGAAATCACGGTTTGAAGCTATAGAAATCACATTTTTGAAAGGAGAGCAGGTAATGAAAAAAGGAAGAAAGCAACTAAGTCTTTTGCTGGCAGCAGCAGTAGCGGCCGGCACCATCGCACCGGCGGTATCCGCGTCAGCGGAGGAGGAGCCGACTGTATTTCGGATTGCAACTGTCCGCTGGACGGATGCATGGCCGACCGAGTTCCTTCATGAAGGCATTATGGGGGAACTTGAGGAGAAGTACAATATCCGGATTGAATGGGACATCTATTACAACAGTGACTGGTCGGAGCAGAAATCCCTGCTCCTGGCATCGGGCGATCTGCCTGACGCATTTCTGGGTTCCATCTGTCTGACATCCTCAGATATGGAGCAAAACAAGGAGAACTTTGTGGAATTGACCGATCTGATCGCAGAGAATATGCCGAACCTTTCCGCTATCTTTGAGTCCGACACGGATATGCTGGCATTGGCGCAGAATACGGACGGAGAGATCTACAGTCTGGTAAAGAAGCTTCCGCTGCGTGCGGCGACCGCAAACAACGCGTACATCAATCAGACCTGGCTGGATAACCTCGGACTGGAGGCGCCGACGACCTATGAAGAACTGGAAACGGTGCTGGAAGCGTTCCTTAATGAGGACGCGGACGGCGATGGAGATCCGACCAACGAAATTCCGTATACCTATACCGGTACTCTGGACTATGACCTGAGGAACATCCTGCTCCCGTTTGGTACTCTTGTAAGCCGCGCAGGCAATTATATGGGGTTAAACGCGGACGGCGAAGCAGTATTTATGCCGGTAGAGGAGAATTATAAGGAAGCTGTGAAGTGGATGCATAATCTCTATGAGAAAGGCCTGATCGACGCGGAATACTTTACACAGGATTCTTCCATGTATTCCGCGAAGATTGCTGCTGAGGGCGGATCCCAGACCGGGCTGATGTTTGGCTGGACGGCAGATGCGGAAGCGGGCGTTAACGCCGGTGAGTTTACGATTCTGAAATCCCTTGCCGGTCCGGACGGAAACTGCTATGTAGAGTCTGATCCGACCTTCCTGGATATGTCCGACAGAGAACTGGTTATCACGAATTCCTGTGAGAATCCGGAACTCCTCCTTCAGTGGGCGGATGAGTTCTACACCGATCTTGTAACGCTGCAGACCTACTATGGTTCGATTCCGGATCAGATCTCAGACAACGGAGACGGCACCTATACGCTCCTTGAGCCGGAAGACGGTACTTCGCTGGATACCTCTGCATGGTCTTACTCCCTGCGTGACTTCGGCCCGAAGTATATGAGTGATGAATTTGCTGCGAATGTCATTCTGCCGACGACACAGGGCGACGGTGTGAAGCTGGCGGACGATGTGAATGCGGAATATGTGACAGATAACTTCCCGGTTGTCAGCTATACATCTGAGCAGACGGAGACCATGAATATCATCACCACGGATATCTATTCCTATGTAAGCACACAGTATGCGCACTGGGTAGTAGAGGGCGGCATTGATGAGGAATGGGATTCTTATCTGGAGCAGCTCAATGCGATGGGTCTGCAGGAACTGCTTACTATTCAGAGAGATGCTTATGACTATTATCTTTCCATCACGGGCTGAGCTCTTTCCCTGACAGAATAAATGGAGGCAGGCGCAGAACCTGTGTATAGCCGGAGTGTGCAGCAGTGCTGCACATACTCCGGCTTTTGGGGTATATAAATACGGAGCATCCAGGGAGGGATATCCATGGAACGAAAAGCAAAGAAGAATCCTGTAAGCGTGAAAAACGTCATGGGGTACCTGCTGGGAGGATTTCTGTTCATGATACTGCTTATGATGGCGGTTATGATACGAAATATCCGGGAGGTGCGTGAAATCGCCTATGAGTGCATAGAGAATAAGACAGCCATCTATGTGGAGCTGATCGGAAAAGACATCGACAATCTGTCTGCCGAACTGCTGGCTATGCTGGTTCGTGATAACAAAGAGCTGCTGGAGCTTCCGGATACGATTACTCCGCAGGAGAGCCGCTATTATGAGCTTCTCGAGGATATCAGAGATGATAATTTTACCAGAAAAACGGTATACGAGTATACTTACAGCTTTTTTGAATATGTGGATTCGGCGGATTTCCTGATTCTTGACAGCTCCGTATACTTCAGCACGAGCCGGATTCCTGCATCCGGTACGATGCTGAAGGAGAGGCTGAAGGAAGCGATAGAAGGCGCTCAGCAGGGAATCGTCTGGGACATGCTGAAAGCGGATGGAACCGCATATCTTTTTGGCTTCATACAACAGGACGGAAAAGCCGTCGGCTGTATGGCAAGCCTGGATGATATGTTTGCTGAGATTGATATTACCAATCTTGGATATGAGGGGATTCCTTTTTTTGAAAAAGACGGGCAGGTATATCTGGCTTCGGAAAATCAGGATCGTGAAGATATCATGAATCTGATCCGGGCTTCGGATCGCAGTGCACTGACCAATGATTATGCTTTTTATCGATACACTCTGAAAAGGGTGGGAAATCTTGAGATCCTGATCCTGTTTTCAAATGGTGTGCTGGACCGGATATCCGGTGTTCAGACTCTGCTGCTCCTGATCTATCTGATCCTCGTGGCTCTGGCTCTGTGGATCCTGGTGTATTTTTATCAACGGATACTAAAACCCATGCGGATGTTTGTCAGTGATCTGAAGAATCCGGAGAAGGAAAAGTTTTTGAACGATACCTCAAAGAAATCAGTCGTAGAGCTGGAATATGCAAGTGAAAAATTCCGTGAACAGTTCCGTGAACTGCAGTCTCTTCGTATTTCGCTTTATGAGCAGGAGCTGCAGGTGAAAAAGACGGAACTGGAATATATGCAGGAACAGATCCGGCCGCATTTTTATCTCAACTGTCTGAGTATCATTCAGGGAATGGCAGAAATGCACCAGGAGGAAGAGATCATGCGGATTACCGAGATCCTGTCAAACTATATGTGTTACGTAATGAATGACTCCTCCGCCTTTCGTTATGTCCGGGATGAAGTGCATCATATTCAGAATTATGAGGATATTCAGCAAATACGTAAGCCGGAAAAGTTTCGTTATGAGGTGATCGCGGAGGATAATGTCAGGGATGTCCAGATACCGCCGCTTATCCTGCAGCCGTTTGTGGAGAATTCCATCAGTCATGCGCTGCGGGCGGATTCCTGCATTGATATCACATTATATCTTACACTTGGGGAAAGCAACGGAGTCCCAATGCTCTATGTGACAATCTCCGATACCGGACCGGGTTTTCCGTCGGAAGTCCTGAACGCACTGAATTGTGATGAACCGATCATCTTTGACGGAAGAAAACATATCGGGATCGCGAATACCATCCGCAGGCTGGAGATAGTATACGGGGGAAAAGCAGGTGTGCGCTTAAGCAATATGGCTGAGCATTATGGAGCAGTAGTGGAGATCTCGATTCCTGTAGAAAGCGGGAAAAGATTATCGTAGTTGAGGACGTTGTGAAAAGGGGTCTCCTGTGCCTCTGCGATGACGGCGGAACAGCAATCAGGAGACAGGAAAGGGAGAAACATGAGAATAACAGATGATTTATGGAACAGAAATCCGGTCGGACGGCCGGAAAATACCATTCAGGGAGAAACCTGGCGTTTTACACTCCTGACTGACCGGCTGATCCGCATGGAATATCAGGAAGACGGACAATTTGAGGATCGTCCGTCTCAGGTGGTGTGGAACCGGTATTTTGAGACAGTGCCGTACCGGGTGACGGAAAAAAAAGCAGAGAATGATGCGGCGGGCGGCTTTGAAGTTTATACGGAACGAATGCATGTGTCATATGATGGAATGCCGTTTTCCGGCAATGGCCTTTCTGTAAAGGCGGCCGGAGGACTGCATCCATACGGGACAGCGTGGCGATACGGAGATGTATCCGGAAACGGAACGCTTTTCGGGAATCTTGGAGGAACTGCCAGGACTCTGGACGAAGTAAACGGAGCATGTAAGTTGGAGGATGGTATTCTGTCTTTATCCGGATGTGCTCTTCTGAAAGACAGTTCTTCTCTCGTTTTGACGGAAGATGGATGGATCGAACCGAGGAAGTGCGATGGTATTGACATGTATCTGTTTGTTTATGGCTGCGATTACAAAGAGGCGCTTCGGGATTTCTACCGCCTTACGGGAGAGACGCCGATGCTTCCGCGTTATGCGCTTGGCAACTGGTGGAGCCGCTATTACGCTTATTCAGAAGAGACCTATATGGGACTGATC
>JAJQIE010000084.1:0-1668 GCA_021199395.1 Lachnospiraceae bacterium
GCGTATCTGATAGCAAAGCATGAGGGAGGTACTTTTATGCTGCGTATTGAGGACACGGATCAGGAGCGGCTGGTAGAGGGAGCGGTGGATATTATTTACCGCACGCTGGAGAAGACCGGGCTGGTTCACGATGAGGGCCCGGATAAGGACGGCGGCTGCGGTCCTTATGTCCAGAGTGAACGCCAGAAAGTCGGCATATATATGAAATACGCGAAGGAGCTGGTGGAGAGGGGCGAAGCGTATTACTGCTTCTGTACAAAGGAGCGGCTGGATTCTCTGAAGCAGGAGGTGGCAGGCAAGGAGATCTCTGTCTACGACAAGCACTGTCTGCATCTTTCAAAGGAGGAGGTCGAGGAAAAGCTCGCCTCCGGCATTCCGTGGGTGATCCGCCAGAATGTGCCGCGGGAGGGCACGACCCGGTTCGAGGATGAGATATACGGTACGATAGAAGTGCCGAATGAAGAGCTTGACGATATGATCCTGATCAAATCGGATGGATTTCCAACCTACAATTTCGCCAATGTGGTGGACGACCATCTGATGGGGATCACCCATGTCGTGCGTGGAAATGAATATCTGTCCTCCGCGCCCAAGTACAATCGGCTTTATGAGGCGTTTGGCTGGGAGGTTCCGGTGTATGTACACTGCCCGCTGATAACGGATGCGGAGCACAAAAAGCTGAGCAAGCGTTCCGGCCATTCCTCCTTCGAGGATCTGCTGGAGCAGGGCTTTGTCTCTGAGGCGATCATCAATTATGTGGCTCTGCTGGGCTGGTGCCCGGAGGACAACCGAGAGATCTTTTCACTTCCGGAGCTTGTGGAGGCGTTCGACTACCGTCATATGAGCAAATCTCCGGCGGTGTTTGATATCCAGAAGCTGCGCTGGATGAATGGGGAATACCTCAAGGCGATGGAGGACAATCGGTTCTATGAGTCCGCCATGCCTTATCTGAAGCAGGCGATTACGAGAGATTTGGATCTGCGCAAAATCGCCGCGATGGTGAAGACGAGGATCGAGGTCTATCCGGACATTCCGGAGATGGTGGATTTCTTCGAAAAAATGCCGGAATACGACGTATCTCTCTATATAAACAAAAAGTCAAAATCAACGCGGGAAACCAGTCTGGAGGTTCTGACCGATCTCCTTCCGAGGCTGTCCGCACAGGAGGATTTTGGCAACGAGGCGCTGTTTGATCTGCTGAAGGCGTATGTGGAGGAAAAGGGCTGCAAGGTAAACTTCGTAATGTGGCCTGTGCGCATCGCCGTTTCCGGAAAGGCGATGACGCCGGCCGGGGCGACAGAGAGCATGGATGTGCTCGGAAAAGAGGAGTCGCTTGCGAGGATCAAAGCTGCAATCGGGAAGCTGGAAGCGGGGATAAATGGGATTCAGTGAAGCACAGGAAAGGGCGATTGCCCACAGGGACGGTCCGGCTATGGTACTGGCCGGGCCGGGCTCCGGAAAAACGCTTGTCATTACACAGAGAACAAAATATCTGATTGAGACACATAAGATAAATCCGCGGGAAATTCTGGTCATTACGTTCACGAAAGCCGCCGCACAGGAGATGCAGGGGCGGTTCCGTGCCGTATGTCCGGCCGGAGGCGTGACCTTTGGCACTTTCCATGCGGTTTTTTTTGGTATTCTGAAACAGGCCTATCACTATTCAGG
>JAJQIE010000084.1:1678-2562 GCA_021199395.1 Lachnospiraceae bacterium
ATTCAGGTGCAAACGTGTTGGGCGAGGAAAAAAAACAGGGCATTTTAAAGGAGCTTCTGCTAAGATATGGCGCGGAGGGGATGAATGACGGAGAGACGATCTCTGAGCTTGCTGCGGAGATCAGTATGGTAAAAAATGAGCGGATTCCGCTGGAGCATTATTATTCCCGCACCTGTCCGGAAGATGTTTTCCGGGAGGTTTACCGACGTTACGAGGAGCAGCACCGTCAGCAGGGTCTGCTGGATTTTGACGATATGCTGACATACACCTGGGAGCTTCTGACAAAACGGGAGGATATTCTGCGCGGATGGCAGCAGCGCTGGCGTTACATTCTTGTAGACGAATTCCAGGACATCAATTTGCTGCAGTATGAGATTCTGAGACTGCTCGCCGCTCCGCAGAACAATCTTTTTATCGTCGGGGACGACGACCAGTCTATTTATCGGTTTCGCGGCGCCAGGCCGGAGATCATGCTGAATTTCCCAAAGGATTTTCCACAGTCCCAGACCATTCTGCTCGACAAAAACTTTCGCTCCGTCAGAACCGTCATAGACGGAGCCGCTCAGGTTATAAAGGAAAATACACACCGCTTTGCAAAAGACATTCAGGGCGTCCGCCCGGAGGGAGTGCCGATCGAGATAAAGGAATTCCAGAACCAGGATCATGAAGGCCTGTATCTGGTGAAGCAGATTCAAAAGCGCCTGGAGGAAGGCGTCCCATATCAGGATATCGCGATTCTGGTGCGCACCAACCAGGGTGCCGGACCATTTGCCGGGCGGTTGATGGAATTCAATATTCCGTTTGTGATGCGGGAAACCCTGCCGAATGTGTATGAGCACTGGATCGCAAAGGATCTGTTTGCTTATTTCCATCTGGCGTACGAT
>JAJQIE010000353.1 GCA_021199395.1 Lachnospiraceae bacterium
GCGAATTTGCACGGACGAACCGGGCGGCCGCCGTGCGCTGCGAGGGGGCGCTTCTTTCATCTGTGCGGTTTCTTTTCCTGTTTTTTGCGTATTCATCCGACTCCTGCCTTTTTACCTGCTTTTTATATCTCTCTTATTCTGTCCCTGTTGAAGAGAAATATGCAGCTTTGAAAGATCTTCCAGACCTTTTTGCGCACGGATCAGATCCTGCAGCCCCTGTATGTCCGTCGGGTCCAGCTTTGCGCTTTTGGCCTCTACCGCATTTTTCTTCACCCTTCGAATCGTATCGGCAATTGCCTTTTCCCGTTCCCGGACGGTATCTACCGGCACTTCCGTATTAAATATCTGCGCAACTGTCCGCTGCTGCTCCGGTTCTGTAAAATGATTGATGATCCGGGCCGGATTCAGCTCGTTTTTTTCAAACTGATCATAAAGCATGGACGCCACTTCACAGTAAAGCTCATCCGTAAAGTCCTCCGGATGTACGTATACAGATACAATCGGATACAATTCCGGATATTCCGTCAGCCAGGTGAGAAGCAGTCGCTGAGATTTCAGCATCCCGTCCTCTTTCTCCACCCGCCGCTCCAGCGGACGCGGAGCCTGTCGTGTCGGAACCCCTTGCATGAGATGATTCAGCACCATCCTGCGCATCCCCTCATAGGAAATCTGATACCGGCCTGTCACCGCCTCAATATAATTCTCCCGTTCAATCTCCAGCTCCAGCCCCGCGATTTTTCCGGCGACAGCCTGGAAAAACCGCGTCTTGCCATCCGGATCTTTCATATCATAGGACTTTTCCATCACAGAGAGTTCAAAAAGGAAGCTGTTCTCCGCCTGATCGATCCGTTTACGGAATTCCTCAGTCCCCAGCGCTTTGATAAACTCATCCGGATCCTTGTACGGATCCATGTGCAGTACCCGCGTAGAAACTCCCGCCTCTTTCAGAAGCGGAATCGCACGCAGGGCGGCCTTAACTCCGGCTTCATCACTGTCGTAGGTCAGAATCACCTCGTCGGTATACCGTTTCAGAATAGAAGCGTGCCGACTGGTGAGCGCCGTTCCAAGGGACGCTACCGCATTGGTAAAGCCCGCCTGATGCATGGAAATAACGTCCATATAGCCCTCGCAGACCAGCAGAGTTTTTTCCTTTGATACGCGGGCAAAATTCAGCCCGTAAAGATTCCGGCTCTTGTCGAACACAACCGTTTCCGGCGAATTCAGGTACTTAGGCTTTCCATCTCCCATCACGCGCCCGCCAAAGCCAATGACCCTGTGGTTGATATCCATAATCGGAAAAATGACCCTGTTCCAGAACTTGTCGTACATCCCCTGCCGTTCATTTACCTGCATCAGCCCGGAATCCTTCAGGATCGTATCCGATACCCCTTCTTTTTTCAGATATCGGTACAGCGCGCTGCCATCCTGTCCCGCATAGCCGAGTCCAAAATGCTTCATCGTCTCATCCGAAAGACCGCGGTTCCTCAGATAATCCATGCCGCGCTTTCCCTGCGGCGCACGGAGCTGATAATAATAGAACTTTGCGGCCATTTTGTTGATCTCCAGCACGCTGCTCTTCAAATCCCTCGCCCGCTTCGCTTCCTCCGAATATTCCTCTTCCGGCAGAGAAATCCCGACACGATCCGCCAGAAAGCGTACCGCCTCCGGAAACGTGTAATTCTCATATTCCATGATAAATTGAAATACGCCGCCGCCCGCTCCACAGCCAAAGCAATAATACATCTGCTTGCCCGGACTGACCGAAAAGGACGGAGATTTTTCATTGTGAAACGGGCAGAGGCCGAAATAATTGCTTCCCCTGCGCTGCAGCTTCACATAGCCGGAAACCACACTCACAATATCATTTTGCTGGCGAACCTCCTCTATCACATCCTCCGAATAGTACAAGCTGCTTCCTCCTCCATGTCAAACCTGCCAGGACTGCGGGACAAACAGCTCTGTATATTTTCGAATCGAATATAAATCTGTCATTCCCGCAATATAATCACAGACAACCCTTTCTCTGGGCTCGCCCCGGTTCTCCATCAGAGCCTGGTACTCTTCCGGCAGCTCCTGCGGACATTCATTATAATACCGGTAAAGCGCCTGGATCATCCGAATCGCCTTCCCCTCTTCGCTCTTTGCTTCGGGATTATGGTAGACGCTCCGGAACATAAACGCACGCAGGTCATGCATCGCGCTCTCCATCTGCTCCGACATCGCAATATGATCCTGTCCCTCGCTGTTCCGAACTACATCATGAATCAGCGTATTCAAACGTTTTCTGGTCGTATCACCGATCATCCGGCGGCTTTCCTCCGGAATATCCGTCTCCTTTAATATCCCGGCGCGCTCCGCATCGTCAATGTCATGATTTATGTATGCAATCTTGTCACAGTACCGTACAACCTGTCCTTCCAGCGTGTGTGGACTTCCCGCGGTGCGGTGATTGAGAATACCGTCCCGCACCTCCCAGGGCAGATTCAGCCCCTCGCCGCCGTTTTCCAGCAGCTCCACCACGCGCACGCTCTAATCATAATCTGTATATTATACAAAACTCCG
>JAJQIE010000075.1 GCA_021199395.1 Lachnospiraceae bacterium
GCTTATGCGTATGAACAGGCGAAAGGGCATTTTGCAATGCCCGAAAACAGAATCGGACAGGAGGGTAAATGATATGGCGAAACAGTATGAGACAGTCATTGGACTGGAAGTTCATGTAGAGCTTGCGACAAAGACAAAGATTTTCTGCGGCTGTTCGACTGCGTTTGGAGCAGCGCCCAACGCCCATACCTGCCCGGTCTGCACCGGAATGCCGGGTTCCCTTCCCGTTTTGAACAAACAGGTCGTAGAGTACGCGATGGCGGTCGGTCTTGCGACGAACTGCCAGATAAATCAGTTCTGCAAATTTGACCGTAAAAATTATTTTTATCCGGACAATCCGCAGAACTATCAGATTTCCCAGCTTTATCTGCCGATCTGTCATGACGGCTATATTGAGGTCGAGACGGCGGCGGGCAGGCGGAAAATCGGCATTCATGAGATCCATATGGAGGAGGATGCCGGAAAGCTGATCCACGATGAATGGGAGGACTGCTCACTGGTTGATTACAACCGCAGCGGCGTGCCGCTGATTGAGATTGTGTCCGAGCCGGATATGAGAAGCGCGGAAGAGGTTATCGCTTATCTGGAAAAGCTGCGCCTGATCATTCAGTATCTGGGCGCTTCGGACTGTAAGCTTCAGGAGGGTTCCATGCGCGCCGACGTCAACCTTTCCGTTCGGGAGCTGGGTACGGATCAGCTCGGCACCAGAACCGAGATGAAGAACCTGAATTCCTTCAAGGCGATTGCCCGTGCCATCGATGGCGAGCGGGAACGGCAGATCGAGCTTCTTGAGGAGGGAAAGCCTGTCATTCAGGAGACACGCCGCTGGGACGACAACAAAGAATATTCTTATCCGATGCGCTCCAAGGAGGACGCGCATGATTATCGGTATTTTCCGGATCCGTATCTTGTACCGATCCTCATCAGTGATGAATGGCTGCAGGAGGTAAAGAGACGCCAGCCTGAGCTGCGTACGGAAAAGCTTGTCCGTTACAAAAAGGAGTTTGAAATCCCGGAATACGATGCGGGTATCATTACTGAGTCAAAGCGTATGGCGGATATCTTTGAGGAAACGACTGCTCTCTGCGGCAAACCGAAAAAGGTGTCGAACTGGCTGATCGGAGAGACGCTCCGGCTTTTGAAGGAGGAGAACCGAGAACCGGAAACGCTGGACTTTTCCCCTGAAAATCTGGCAAAGCTGATCAATCTGGCGGAGGCAGGTACTATCAACCAGACCGTTGCAAAGGAGGTTTTCGAACAGATCTTCCGAAATGATGTTGATCCGGAAAGCTATGTGGAAGAGCATGGCCTGAAAACCGTCAACGACGAGGGAGAGCTGCGCGCTGTCGTAGAAAATGTGATTTCGGCAAATCCGCAGTCCGTGGCGGATTACAAAGGCGGTAAGGAGAAAGCGCTCGGATTCCTTGTGGGCCAGACGATGAAAGCAATGAAGGGAAAGGCAAATCCGGGGGCAGTCAATAAAATGCTAAAAGAACTGTTATGAGTGAGGAGGGCGGATAATGGTACATTTTGTAGGAGCGGGAAGCGGCGCTGCGGATCTGATCACAGTGAGGGGCAGCAGGCTGCTCAGTGAGGCGGATGTGATAATTTATGCCGGGTCGCTGGTGAATCCGGAGCTGCTGAATTACAAAAAAGAAGGCTGTACGGTGTATGACAGTGCCAGAATGACACTGGAGGAGGTCTTTGCAGTCATGCGGGAAGCGGAGGAAAAGAATCTGATGACGGTGCGGCTGCATACCGGCGATCCCTGTGTATACGGAGCGATCCGGGAGCAGATGGATCTGCTGGAGGAGGCGGGTATTGCTTACGATTACTGTCCGGGCGTGAGCGCGTTTTGCGGAGCCGCTTCCGCGCTGAATATGGAATACACTCTGCCGGGAATTTCCCAGACCGTGATCATTACAAGAATGGCGGGACGGACTCCCGTGCCGGAAAAAGAGGAGATCGCGAAGCTGGCTTCCCATGGGGCGACCATGGTGATATTCCTGAGCACCGGAATGCTGGAGCAGCTGAGCGAGCGGCTGATGGCGGGCGGCTATCAGGCGGACACTCCCGCGGCGATCGTATACAAGGCGACCTGGCCGGATGAGCGCAGCTATATCTGTACCGTATCTACTCTGGCACAGTGCGCAAAAGAGAACAATGTCACAAAGACGGCATTAATTATCGTCGGGGATACCGTCGCGCAGGCGGGCTACAACCGCTCGGAGCTGTACCACCCGGCGTTTACGACAGAATTCCGGAAAGCAACTCAGACTGCCATCTGACAGATGGCCGCCGCACCATGATATTGAGAAAAGCAGATGGATAAACATGATTGCGGCAATATAGTAAGATAATAAGCAAGATAGTAAGCAAGTTGAGGTGACGATGACGAGAGTGCGAAGCACGGAGTCATCGGCTTTTACATTGTAGTGGTGCAGCGAAACCGCTGCATGGTGATTTACCGTAAAATGAAGTTGAGAAAAACAGTGTGGTGGCGTATAATACAAAAAGCAGTATTATGAATACATAACACAAAAGCTGAGGAATAT
>JAJQIE010000039.1 GCA_021199395.1 Lachnospiraceae bacterium
CAGATCGACTGCTATGCCAGGGATGAAATTGAGATTTCCGGTTTTATAGAGAAAATCGAGTACGAATAATGGAGGTTCTATGGAGCAGCGGTTTGTTCATTTTCTTCACGGATATGTCAGAATACGGATCATGGGCGCTTCCTGTGACCGTTTTCTGAATCTCTGCGCGTTCCATGGAATCTTTCTGTGGAGACTGCTCCCCGCGGACGGCGCGTATGAGGCCTGCGTTTCCAGAACGGATTTTCTGAAGCTGAAGGAGATCGTTAAGAAGAGCCATACCCGTATACGGATTATAAAACGGTATGGACTTCCTTTTTTTATACATAAATATCGGAAACGGTGGGCGTGCGCGGGCGGGGCTCTGGCTGCCTGCCTGTTCATGGCGTGGCTGTCCTCTCATATCTGGAATATCAGCATCGAGGGGAATCTGTCCCAGACCGACGATGTGATTTTTGAATATCTGGGAAATGAGGGAGTAAGCCACGGCATGTGGAAAAATCAGGTCGATACGCTGACTCTTTCCGACCAGATTCGGAATTACTTTCCCTCGTTTTCCTGGGTATCGACAGAATTGAAAGGCACGCGCCTGGTTATTTATGTGAAAGAGGGGATTTCGGACGCTGCGACAGGAGAGGGCGCTTCGGATATACAGGAGGGCCTGGCTGCTACGGGGCTTGCTGCGTCAAAGCCGGGGACGGTTGTCTCGGTTTATGTGCGGAAGGGCCTGTCCGCCGTTTCCGCCGGAGATGTCGTTGAGGCCGGGGAGCTTCTGGTCTCAGGGCGGATACCGGTCTACAATGACGACGGAGAGGTGATCTCTTTTCAGGAGGTGACTGCGGATGCAGATATTGTCCTCAGGACAGAGACCGCGTATCATGACGAGGTACCCTGCGAGACGGTGCTGAAAAGCTATACCGGACGAGAGAAAAACCGATATCTGATCCGTATCTGTGGGAGCTCTTTTTCCCTGCCGGGCGGTTGGGGGGCGTTTGAGCTTTGTGACGTTACTGGCGTTATTTCCCAGCTGAAATTGTCTGAAAATTTCTATATACCGGCTTATTTCTATAAATATACAGCGAGAGAATATGAAAATTTACAATATTATCGCACAAAAGATGAAGTTCAGGCAATTCTGGAATCGAATTTATCGATTTTCGTACAAAATTTAGAGGAAAAAGGGGTTCAAATATTTCAAAATAATGTTACAATAGACCTGTATGAAAATACGGCTGTAGCGGACGGCGTTCTGATCACGGATGAGAGCGCGGTCATTTACACAGCAGAAAACACGGATTCCTCACTTTCCGATTGATCCGGAAAGAAGGCGTCAGGGATTAGCAGGAGGATGAGCGGCAAGGATGAGCATGTCGGAAAGAGTGCTTACGATACCGGCAGGACATGAAACCAATGTCTTTGGCCAGTTTGACAGTAATATCAAAAAGGTAGAGCGCGCGCTCCATGTGACAGTAGTGATTCGGGACGACGGCGTTCGGATCATCGGAAGTCCTGACAATATCAGGCGCGCCGGCGATATCTTTGAGAGCCTTGGCGAGCTGTCGCTTCGCGGCAACAGTATCTCAGAGCAAAATGTGGATTACGCGATCGCGCTGGCTATGGATGGAAAGTCGTCTTCACTGGTGGAGATCGACAGCGACTGTATCTGCCATACGATGAACGGTAAGCCAATCAAGCCCAAAACGCTGGGACAGAAGGCCTATGTCGATGCGATACGGAATCATATGATCGTTTTCGGAATCGGCCCGGCCGGAACCGGTAAGACCTACCTGGCGATGGCGATGGCGATTGCCGCTTTTAAAAACGAGGAGGTGAGCAGGATCATCCTGACACGCCCTGCGATAGAGGCGGGTGAGAAGCTTGGATTTTTGCCCGGTGACCTGCAAAGCAAGGTGGATCCCTACCTGCGCCCGCTCTATGACGCCCTTTATCAGATCATGGGGCCGGACAGCTTTTCAAAAAATATGGAAAAGGGACTGATTGAGGTTGCGCCGCTGGCTTACATGAGGGGAAGGACGCTGGACAATGCGTATATCATTCTGGACGAAGCGCAGAATACCTCGCCGGCTCAGATGAAAATGTTCCTGACCAGGATCGGGTTTGGCTCTAAGGTCATCGTGACGGGCGACCGCACGCAGAAGGATCTGCCGCCCGGAGCGCCTTCCGGCCTGGATGTCGCGGCCAGAGTGCTTGGCAGGGTGGAAGGGATCAGCTTCTGTACGCTGACAAGTCTTGACGTCGTGCGGCATCCGCTGGTCCAGCGGATTGTAAACGCCTATGAGGAGTATGAAGCGCGGGAACAGGGGCGAGGAAGGAACCGGAGCCCGGAGCATCAGCGGGATGAGAATCGGCATGGGAGCAGAACCACGGGAAAAAACCGGACAGGCGGCTCTCTGTAGCGGAGGTGGCGGTTTATGACAATAGACTTTGAAAACGAGTGCGGGGACAGCCTGGGCATTGACCTGTATGAGATTGCGGAAAAGGTGATCGATGGCACGCTGGATTTTCTGAAGTGTCCTTATGAGGTATATGTC
>JAJQIE010000238.1 GCA_021199395.1 Lachnospiraceae bacterium
GATAACGGAAATCACCTTAGAAAATGCAGGCAGATTTGTTCTGTATGAGATTTGTCCGGGTATTTTCTTTGCATTCAATGAAGTATACACAGGCATTTTGCCCAAAATGACAACACAGGAAACAGAGGACTGTATCTGTACCATCAATTATGCCGTCAGCGGAACCTGTGGACTATATTCGTCGAAAGGAAAATATATTTACCTGCGAGCCGGGGAGCTGATGATCAGCAGCGAGCAGGCGGCACATTCCTTTGAATATCCTGTCAACAGCTATTCCGGCATTGAGATCTACATCACGCACGAGGCACTGAAAAACAGGGAACTTCTGTCATCCTTCAAAATTGATATTGAGCAGATGCTCTATGTCTGCCTGTCGGGTTCCTATACAACAGTGATTGTGGAAAACGTAAATCTGTTCAGAAATACGATCAATGACATCATGACGCTCTATGAGAATAAGATTCTGGATTTGAGCCTCCTGCGATTGCATACCCTCTACATATTGAGAATGCTCACAGCCGGAGTCGTCGAATTTCACTCCGGCTATGAAGGCGCGCTGTCAAAAAGTCAGGTAAACATGGCAAAACAGGCAGAACGGTTGCTCACGTCCGATTTAATGAACAGAGAAACGATAGCTAATATTGCGAGGAACATGGGAATCAGCGCAACCAGCCTGAAGAATTATTTCAGAGCTGTTTATGGGCAGAATATCTCTGAGTATCTGAGAGAAAAGCGGATCAACGAATCGAAAAAGCTGCTGGCCGAAACAAATCTTTCTATATTGGAGATCGCGAACAGAGTAGGTTTCGAGAGCCAGTCCAAATTCACGGCGATGTTTCACGACGCACTTGGGCTGACACCGACCGAATTTCGGCGGAGCTACAATGCCAAATAATCGAGCAATAAAAAACCCGGCACAGCCAACCCCGATTGGAGTTTGGCTGCGCCGGATAATACATTTCAACGTTCTTGCGCCTGTTGTTCCCGGCGCTCCTGTTCCTCCTCTTTCTGCTGCATCTCGAAAACACCTCAACATTGTGACGTGCCTTCTGACACTCCTGCATAGCCGAGCTGGGTAGATGTTGCCGCACAGTTTTTGTATGCCTCACCCAACTGCTCCGTGCTGGTGTTTGAATTGCTCATGGCATAGGCCATCTTGTCCACGAGCATTTCAGAGTCAGGTCTCCTCATAAACCTCGGCAGCGCACAGGTCTTTTCCGTTTTTCTGTTTCGCTTTCAGATAATCTTTCACCGGCGGCATATCCTCGCCTTTAAAAGAGGACGGCTCCGGAAGGTCGACTACCGTCAGTGGTCTCTTTCCCGGATTCCCATCCGCAATTTTATCAGTCAGGGCTTTGGATTTTCGTCCGCTCCCCGTCCTCGGTCCGCCTCTGGCAGTACCGTCTTTCGCCATAATTTTCACCTCATTTCGCCGCAGGGGTTAATACCCCGTTTGATTTCGCGTTTTTGTGCGTTTGACCCCCGCACCGTTCCCTGGGAGAAGCCGAACAGAGATTTGACCCGCCCCTGGGTTCCAATAAATATCAGAAATAGGTTGAATTTCTCCTAAAAATTGCATATACTAACAGTATCACATGAAGGAGGTCCTACACATGAATGTAAATACCAGTAATCTTGTCTCCATCACGGAGGCTAACCAGAACTTCTCACGAGTCGCTCGAATGGTTGATGAAAGTGGAGCAGTTGTTATTTTAAAGAACAACACTCCGCGTTATCTGCTTATCGAGTTTAGTTCTGCTGAAGCAGAGCAGACCGCAAGCGATGAGGATGTTCTTGCTATATCCAGACGGCTGCTTGCAAAAAATCATGAAGCATACGAGGTACTGGCCAAATGATTATTCTCTCAAAGGAGCAGATTTTATTACTGCACACACAGCTTCTGGAAGAAACCGGCGGCAGTGATGGTGTCCGTGATGACGGACTGCTTGACTCAGCTTTGAATGCACCGTTTCACAGCTTTGGAAATACGGATGTGTATCCGTCTATTCAGCAAAAGGCAGCCCGATTAGGTTATGGTCTTGTAAAAAACCACGCTTTCATCGATGGAAACAAACGCATCGGTGCTCATGCGATGCTTGTATTTCTTGCACTCAATAAAGTGGAGCTTGAATATACGCAGGAAGAATTATCCGATATATTTCTCAAAATAGCTGCGGGGGAATCCGGCTTTGAGGATTTGCTACACTGGATTACAACCCATCAGTTATAATGTCTGTTTCCATCACGCTTTGAACGGTTGTGCCACCTGTCTCCACGCTCCGCATGAATCCGCGCATGGCACGGCTTGCACAGCGCGATGAGGTTGGTACGGTCGTGCGTTCCTCCCTCAGAGAGCGGCAACTTGTGGTGTATCTCCTCGGTCTTCGTATAGATACCCTTCTCAAGACAGAACTCACACAAAGGGTGGCAGCTGTATAGCTGTCGCGGATACGCTTCCACGCTCGTCCATACCTACGGCGTACAGCCGGGTCCCGGTCGTACTTCTCGTAGCGTTTGTTTTCTTCC
>JAJQIE010000094.1:0-7713 GCA_021199395.1 Lachnospiraceae bacterium
TTCACCGCAGAAAAATCCTGCTTATTTTCGCCTGCTGTATGGCCGTGATGCTTTTTCTGGCCGGCCGCCTGGCATATCTAATGATCGTGGAGTCTGACTACTACGCCGGGCTGGCGGAGGATCTTCACGAGCGGGAGCGATCAATCAAGGCTGCGAGGGGAAAAATCCTGGATCGGAACGGGACGGTGCTTGCGGATAACCGGACGGTCTGCACGATTTCCGTCATTCACAGCCAGATCACAGACGCCGAACGGGTCACAGAGGTGCTGAGCGAGGAGCTTGGCATAGAGAAGGAAACGGTTCGGGCGCGGGTGGAGAAGGTCAGCTCGATTGAGCGGATCAGCAGCAACGTAGACAAGGAGATCGGAGACATCATCCGCAATTACGGCCTGGACGGCGTAAAGGTGGATGAGGATTACAGGCGCTATTACCCATACGGCAGTATGGCGTCGAAGATACTCGGCTTTACCGGCGCGGACAATCAGGGAATCATTGGGCTGGAGGTCGAGTACGAGGACGTCCTTTCCGGGACGCCGGGCAGGATCCTGACCGTCACAGACGCCAGGGGCATTGAACTGGATGGCACGGCGGAGACGCGCGAGGAGCCGGTAGCGGGGAATGACCTTGTGCTCAGCCTGGATTATAATATCCAGCAGTATGTGGAACAGGCCGCGTATAATGTGCTGGAGGAAAAACAGGCTGACAGCGTTTCGATCATTGTCATGAATCCGCAGAACGGGGAGGTCTATGCGATGACCAATGTGCCGGAATTTGACCTGAACGATCCGTATACGCTGACGGAGCTGTATCTGGAAATCCATGCGGAGGAGGACGACGATACGGGAGATGAGGACACACAGGACGCCCTGAACCGGATGTGGCGCAACGGCTGTATCAACGACACCTATGAGCCCGGATCTACCTTTAAAATCATTACTGCGGCAGCAGGGCTTGAGGAGGACGTTGTGACGCTGGAGGATACCTTTTCCTGCCCCGGCTACAAGATTGTGGACGACCGGCGGATCCGCTGTCATAAGACTGCCGGGCATGGGGCGGAGACTTTTCTGGAGGCCGCACAGAATTCCTGCAACCCGGTCTTTATCGAGGTGGGACTCCGCCTGGGGGTGGAGCGGTATTTTTCATATTTCAATCAGTTTGGCTTAAATGAGAAGACCGGAATCGATCTGCCGGGAGAGGCGGCTACGATCATGCACCAGATGGAGAACGTAGGGCAGGTGGAGCTCGCTACGATTTCCTTCGGGCAGTCCTTTCAGATCACGCCGATTCAGCTGATCACGACAGCCAGCTCTATCATCAATGGCGGTACGCGCGTAACGCCTCACCTTGGCGTGAGCGTGAAAGCGGAGGACGGTACGCTTCTGGAGGTGTACCAGTATAAAGACGGCGCTCAGATTCTGTCTCAAGAGACGTCTGAAACCATGCGCTACCTGCTCGAACAGGTCGTAGACGGCGGCTCCGGGAAAAATGCCTATATTGAAGGCTACCGCATTGGCGGGAAGACCGCCACATCAGAAACGCTTCCCCGCGGCCAGGGAAAATACATTTCTTCTTTTATCGGCTTTGCACCGGCGGACGATCCACAGGTGATCTGCCTGTGCGTCATCAACAACCCACAGGGAACCTATTACGGCGGAACCATAGCCGCGCCGGTCGTAAGGGATATCTTTGAAAATATCCTGCCGTATCTGGGGATTGAAAAAACAGAGAATATGTGATAAATATATATTTGCGGTATTTACAGAAAGCGGCACAGGCCGTTTTTTGCGTTGACAGACAGGGGATACGGGCTCTCCTGTCTGATTCTGAGATAATGAGAGGTGCAGATATGAACATGAACCCGGATATTATAATCCCTTTACTCGTATCATTTGCTATTACTGTGGTTTTAGGCCCTGTGGTGATTCCTTTCCTCCAAAAGCTGAAGGTAGGCCAGACCGAGCGTGAAGAAGGGGTGCAATCCCATTTGAAAAAGGTGGGGACGCCGACCATGGGCGGGCTTATGATGCTGATCAGTATTGTGATCACCTCTCTGTTTTTTGTTGGCCGTTATCCGCGGATCATCCCGATTCTGTTTCTTGTACTTGGCTTTGGTATCATTGGCTTTCTGGATGATTACCTGAAGGTGGTGCTCCACCGCTCGGATGGACTCTATCCCGGACAGAAAATGCTGGGGCAGATTATCGTGACCACGATTTTTATAGTCTATATCTGGAATATGGACAGCTCCTGCCTGGAGCTACTCATTCCCTTCAGCGGCGGACAGATCCTCACCGCGGATTCCTTTGGAGGGGCATTTAAATATCTCTCGGTTCCGCTCGCGTATTTTGTGATTATCGGCACGGTTAATGGCGTGAACTTTACAGATGGGCTGGACGGGCTGGCGAGCAGTGTGACTCTGATGGTGGCGATTTTCTTTACGGCAGCATCGATGATCCTCGGCGGGGAGATTGAGCCGCTGACAGCCGCCGTAGCGGGGGCGCTGCTTGGCTTTCTTCTGTTTAATGTCTACCCGGCGAAGGTGTTTATGGGCGACACCGGTTCTCTGGCGCTCGGAGGATTAGTGGCGGGCTGTGCGTACCTGCTTCGCATGCCGGTTTTTATTTTAATTGTGGGGCTGATTTATCTGGTCGAGGTATTGTCCGTGATCATTCAGGTCACGTATTTTAAGGCGACCGGCGGGAAACGATTCTTTAAAATGGCGCCGATCCATCATCATTTTGAGCTGTGCGGATGGTCAGAGACCAGAGTTGTCACGGTTTTTGCGGTTGTGACCGCGCTGCTTTGCCTGCTCGCGCTGTACGCATTGTAATCAGGAGGGGAAAATATGGATTTGAAAAAAAGCCGCGTCCTCGTATTTGGCGCGGGTCTGAGCGGGGTCGGCGCGGCAAGACTGCTGCTACGGATCCCGGCCGCGGAAGTGATCTTATACGATGGAAATGAAAAAATAGAGAAAGCCGACCTGGAGGAAAAGCTTTTTGGGAAAGCTTCAGCTTCCGCGCCAGAGAATGGGAACGTGTCTTATGACAGTCGGCTCAGGATTATTCTCGGAGAGCTTCCGGAAGCTGTGCCGGATGAGATTGACCTTGTGATATTGAGCCCCGGCGTGCCGACGGATCTTCCGCTGGTGAATGTTCTGCGCGGGCATGGTATCCGCATCTGGGGAGAGGTGGAGCTTGCCTGGGAGTGCGGGCGCGGCGATGTGCTTGCGGTGACCGGGACGAATGGCAAGACAACGACCACGAGCCTTCTGGGAGCGATCATGAAGGATTATGTAAAGTGGCAGAAGACCTGCGCAAGCTGTGACGGCGGATCATCCGCAGGCGGACATGCTGTGGAAAAGAAGGACAGCGTGTACATCGTAGGCAATATCGGAAATCCCTATACCGACGTCGCGGATCAGATGTCGGAGCAGTCTGTCACGGTAGCTGAGATTTCCAGCTTCCAGCTTGAGACGACAGAGCGGTTTGCTCCGAGGGTGAGCGCGATCCTGAATATCACGCCAGATCACCTGAACCGCCATCATACGATGGAGGAATACATACGTGTCAAGGAGCTGATCACACAGAATCAGGACGCGACGGACACCTGTGTGATCAATTATGAGGATGAGATCCTGCGGGAGTTTGGAAAGACTTTAAACACACGGGTCATTTATTTCAGCAGTCGGCATAGACTGAAAGAGGGGATGTATCTCGATGGGGAGAACGTCTGCTATAGCGATGGAGCGCGGGAAACTGTGCTCTGCTCGACGAAGGAGCTGAAGCTGCCCGGACGGCATAACCATGAAAATGTCATGGCTGCGGCTGCGATGGCGTACGCTTACGGCGTGCCGTTTGAGGTGATCAGAAAGACGGTCTGCGCATTTTTGGCGGTGGAGCACCGGATTGAGTATGTGACCGAGAAACACGGCGTGGTTTACTACAACGACTCAAAAGGAACGAACCCGGACGCCGCGATCAAGGGGATTCAGGCAATGGATCGGCCGACGCTTCTGATCGGGGGCGGTTATGACAAGGATTCCTCCTATGAGGATTGGATACGGGCATTTGACGGAAAAGTAAAATATCTTGTGCTGATAGGACAGACGAGAGAAAAAATCGCCGAGACCGCAAGGCGCTGCGGTTTTGAGAGCATTGTCCTTGAGGATTCCCTTGAGGATGCCGTAGCTTTCTGCGCAGATCATGCAAAAAGCGGAGACGCGGTGCTGCTTTCACCGGCCTGCGCAAGCTGGGGGATGTTCCCCAACTATGAGGTGCGCGGCAGACGATTCAAAGAACTGGTAAACCAATTGGGATAGCCTGACCGCGGGGAAGCGGCGGATATCCGGAACAGGAAGTGATATTCTGGACAGAAAGCCCGGTAAGGCGGACGGACTGTTGCTGATTGCAGTTCTTTTTCTTTGCGGCTTTGGCCTGATCGTCCTTTACAGCGCCAGCGCGTACAACGGGCAGGCTCGCTTTGGCGATTCTGCCTGGTATTTTAAAAAGCAGTTTTTTGCCATGGCTCTCGGCCTGGCAGTTATGTATGGGATGTCCTCCATTGACTATCATGCCCTGAAGCGATTTGCGGTTCCGGCTTATCTGCTCTCGCTGCTGCTCTCCGGAGCGGTTCTGCTTTTTGGGGACGCCTATAATGGTTCCAGACGCTGGCTTTCGATCGGGCCTCTTTCCTTCCAGCCCGCAGAATACGCCAAGCCTGCCGTGATTCTTCTTCTGTCCGGGATGGTCAGCCGGAGGACGCCCCGCCGCGGCGGGACGGTAGTCTCTGTTTTTCTGATGGTTCTGCCGATCGTTGCTCTGGTAGGAACCAACAACCTGAGCACTGCCATCATCCTTCTTGGGATTGCGGTGCTTATGATTTTTGTCTCAAATCCGAAATATCTGCCCTTTTTGTGGATCATTCTGGCGGGCGCCGGGCTTTTAGGCGTGTTTCTGAGCCTGGAATCCTACCGTCTGGAGCGTCTGGCAATCTGGAGAAATCCTGAGCTGTATGAAAAGGGGTACCAGACCATGCAGGGACTGTATGCGATCGGCTCCGGAGGCCTGTTTGGGCTGGGGCTGGGCAACAGCCTTCAGAAGCTGGGGTTTGTGCCGGAAGCGCAGAATGACATGATCTTTTCTATCATCTGTGAGGAGCTTGGCCTTGTGGGGGCGGGTATTCTGATTTTTCTGTTTCTGCTTCTGCTCTGGCGGTTCATGGTCATATCCACGCACGCGCCGGATCTGTTTGGCTCCCTGATCGCCGCGGGGATCATGGGGCATATCGCGATACAGGTGATCCTGAATATCGCGGTTGTCACCAATACCATACCAAACACCGGAATTACACTTCCCTTTATCAGCTATGGCGGCACCTCGATGCTGTTTCTCCTTGCCGAGATGGGGCTGGCGCTGTCTGTGAGCCGTTTCAGCCATTATCCCGGAAAACGGCGGGAGTAACCGTTTCCCTTTTTTCTGCATATACTGGATATATATGCGTGAATGGGGGAGAGCCGATTGCGTTATCTGGAAATCGCAGGCGGAAAGCCGCTTTCTGGTGAAATTACGATACAGGGCTCCAAAAATGCGGCGCTGCCGGTTCTTGCCGCTGCACTTCTGGGGGAAGGCCCCTGTGTGATTGAAAACTGTCCGGGGATACGGGACGTCGAAGATACGCTTGCAATCATTGAAATGCTCGGCTGTAAAACCCATAGAGACGGCACAACGGTATCTGTGGAGGCGGATCAGGTAAAAAAATGTGAAATATCCGGCATGGAAGCGATAAGAATCCGTTCTTCCATCTTGTTTTTAGGCGCACTTATTGGTAGAATGAGAAAGGCAGTTCTTCCCCATCCGGGCGGATGCGCGATCGGAAGCCGTCCGATTGGCTTTCATCTGGAAGCGCTTCAGGCTCTGGGCGTATCTTTTTCTGAACAGCATCCGGATGCGGGGGAGCAGAAAAGGATTTTTGCCAGGGCAGAGTATTTGCATGGCGGGGAAATACATCTGGCTGTTCCGAGCGTGGGGGCGACAGAAAACAGTATACTTGCCGCGGTTCTCGCGGACGGGGAAACTGTGATTGAAAATGCCGCTCTGGAGCCGGAGGTGGAGGCGCTCTGCCAGTTCCTGAACCGGAGGGGAGCGGATATAGCGCGAAAGACGGATGGGAGAATACGCATCCGCGGGAAAAGGACGCTGTCTCCGGTGCGGTTTCGCCTGAATGCGGACCGGATCGTGGCCGGGAGCTACCTGCTTGCGACGGCGGCCTGCGGAGGCGGTATACGCGTTCGAAATCTTCCGGTCGGCGAGCTGGGAGCATTGCTTCAGATCCTTGAGCAGATGGGAGTTTGCGTGAGCAGGGACGGCACTGTGTACGCGGGCGGACAGATTCGGGCGGTAGACTATGTGGAGACGGCTCCGTATCCGGGATTCCCGACGGATCTGCAGTCGCCGCTGATGGCGGCGCTTTGTCTGGCACGCGGAAAAAGCCGGATTCGTGAAACGATTTTTGAAAGCCGCTTTAAGACTGCGAAGCAGCTGCGCAGGATGGGGGCGCGGATCGTGACGGATGGAAGCTGCGCCGTCATTGATGGAGGCGGACGCCTGAACGGAGCAGAGCTCTGTACGCCGGATTTAAGGGGCGGGGCGGCGCTTGTCGCGGCAGCCCTCGCGGCGTCCGGCCGTTCTACCGTCAGCGGCTATGAGTACATTGCGCGCGGCTATGAGGATATATGCCGTGATTTTAGAAGCCTTGGGGCCGATATTTCCATGAAACAGCGCCAGTAGACCGTATCGTAAGAGCCTGTGCAGATTGCACATGAAATTGCGATACGGGCTGCCAGATAAGGATCGTTATAGAAGGGCGAGGAGAATAACCTATGAGAAAAAAAAGAAAACGAAGGATAGTCCGCATCGGGATTTTTCTTTTGCTTGTGATGGCAGCGCTTGCGGCGGTATTTTTGCCACGGGTGCGGAAGGTGACGATATCCGGAAATGAGCGCTATTCAGATAAGGAGATTGCAGGGAGCCTGCTGGCGGATTTCTGGTCGAAGAATACGCTGTATCTGTGGTGGAATTATCGGGACGGGACAGTGCCGGATACAATGCCATACCTGGAATCAATAGAAATCACAGTGGAATCGCCATTTTCGATCCGGGTAGCGGTTACGGAAAAGGAACTGATCGGTTACTTTGACACGGGAAGCTATGTATATTTCGATGAGAGTGGAATTGTCCTGGAGATTACGGATGAATTATATGAAGGGATTCCGGTGATTACGGGAGCAGCTCTGGGAGAGATTACTCTTTATCAGAAGGTTCCGACCGAGAGCAGCTCTCAGCTGCGCACGATTTTAAGCCTGCTGGATCTGCTGAGCTATCAGGGACTGGATCCGGATGAGATACGGTTTGCGGAGGATTCAGATATTACGGTCTATATTGGCTCTATTGAAGCTTTTCTGGGGCAGGACGAATATCTGGAGGAAAAGACAGCCAATTTAAAGGCGATCCTGAACACGATGGACAGCAATACAGCCGGGACGCTCCATCTTGAAAATGTGACCGGAAAGAATGAGGATATTACATTTTCTCCATCTGGTGAGGTGGCCACAGAAGCGGAGACGGACACGGAAGGGACGTCGGACGGCACGGATACCGGAGCGGAAGGGACGTCGGACGGCACGGATACCGGAGCGGAAGGGACGTCGGACGGCAC
>JAJQIE010000094.1:7813-11875 GCA_021199395.1 Lachnospiraceae bacterium
GGATATCGGAGCGGAAGGGACAGACGGAGACACGGCTTCAGGTGAGGATGGTTCCGACGGGGCGGATTCCTCCGATTCAGGCTCCGATGATGAGGAATCAGAGGTGGATCTGATGGTATTTAATTCCAGCGGACAGCTCGTTTACAACGTACATGTCAGAAACGGTGTGGTAGTAGACGCCTATGGGAATGAGGTTCCGGGGTGCAGCGTAAATGAAGACGGATATGTAGTAGATGCCTATATGAATATCATCGATCCGGCGACCGGGGATCTGATGAATTAAATATTTAAAATAAAGAAAAAAGACTTGATTAATCCGGGAAGAAATTATATTATAAGATATAGTATTGTGCGCAGGGCAAACGAACAGGATTCGTTTACAAATACATATGCCGGATGTGCCGGACTGCAAGAAGGAGGAAACACGGTGTTAGAGATTATGTCAAATGAAATGGAATCTGCCGCGAAGATAATTGTGATCGGAGTCGGTGGCGCCGGAAATAATGCTGTAAATCGAATGGTTGAGGATACGATTGCCGGAGTTGAATTTATCGGTATTAATACAGACAAGCAGGCATTGCTTCTGTGCAAGGCACCCTCCACGATCCAGATCGGTGAGAAAGTGACAAAGGGACTTGGCGCGGGCGCAAGGCCGGAGATCGGACAGCAGGCAGCCGAGGAGAGTACGGAGGAGATCCGCCAGGCGATTCAGGGAGCGGATATGGTGTTTGTTACCTGCGGTATGGGCGGCGGCACCGGTACCGGCGCGGCACCGGTTGTGGCAGGCATAGCCAAGGAGATGGGAATCTTGACCGTTGGCGTTGTGACGAAGCCGTTTCGTTTTGAAGCGAAGACCCGTATGAATAATGCGCTGATGGGTATTGAGAACCTGAAGCAGAATGTAGATACACTGATCGTTATTCCGAATGACAAGCTGCTGGAGATCGTAGACCGCCGCACGACGATGCCGGAGGCGCTGAAGAAAGCGGATGAGGTACTGCAGCAGGCGGTTCAGGGCATTACGGATCTGATCAATCTCCCGGCGCTGATCAATCTCGATTTTGCGGATGTCCAGACGGTTATGAAGGACAAAGGCATTGCGCATATCGGCATCGGACAGGCCAAGGGCGACGACAAGGCACTTGAGGCAGTGAAGCAGGCGGTTGCCAGCCCGCTGCTTGAGACGACCATCGAGGGAGCGATCCATGTGATCATTAATATTTCCGGGGATATTTCTCTGATTGACGCGAATGACGCCGCAAGCTATGTACAGGAGATGACGGGAGATGACACCAATATCATATTTGGTGCCATGTATGACGATACTTATGCGGATGAGTGCAGTATTACAGTGATTGCTACCGGACTGGAGGATGTGAGCAGCGGTAAGCCGGAGCGTCCGAGACGGACATATGCTTCGGCGCACAGAGAGGTTTCCCCTGCTCCTTCGGCACTCCCTAAGATGCCGTCTGCCGCGCCGATTCGGACGTCAGGGCATTCCGGGACAGCGGGTACGACACGCGTGCCGACCGGTAAGGTACAGGAGAAGGACATCCAGATTCCGGACTTTTTGAGAAGAAGCTGAACCATCCGAAAAGGGGCTGCGCAGGCAATTCCTATGGATATACCCCATACCCCACATAAACGAGCAGGAGGCAAAACTGTCTCCTGCTCAATCTGTATGCTACTGAAAGAATTTTGACCGGATTGTCTCGATGGGCATATCCTGACCTGTCCAGATATGGAAAGCGGCCTCTCCCTGGTACAGCAGCATATACATTCCATTTGAGGTGCGGCAGCCTGCTTTTTCCGCCTCCTCCAGCAGCCGGGTGCGGCGGGGATTATAGATGATATCAGACACCGTCAGGCCGGGATGCAGGCAGGCCGGATCCGGAAGCGGAAAACCCTCCGTATGAGGAGCCATGCCGACGGAGGTAGCGTTGGTCAGAAGCAGGCTGCGCTCCAAAACAGCACGGACGGCTCCGGCGTCATTCAGGTCGGTCACGTCCGCCTGACAGCCGGTTTTTGCGTTGATCTGATCCGCAAGGCGCACGGCGTTCGGATAGGAGCGCCCGTTTTGGCGGTTCAGGATATGCAGGGCGGGAACGCCGCTCAGTGCTGCCTGGACAGCAATGGATGAGGCGGCGCCGCCTGCTCCGAGCAGACACATCTCTCCGCCTGAAAAATCATAACCATTGCTGCGCATGGAGCTGATGTAGCCGATACCGTCTGTATTATAGCCGATCAGTTTTCCGTCCTCATTTTTGACCGTGTTGACCGCGCCGATCATACGGGCGGCATCGGAGATCTCATCGAGATATTCCATAATGCGCTCTTTGTCCGGCATGGTCAGATTAAAGCCGAACACGTTCATTTCCCGCAGAGACCGGGTCATGGATTTCAGATCGACATTCTTTGTGTCAAAGCAAAGATAGACGTAATCCATGTCGAGGAGACGGAAGGCTTCGTTGTACATCATGGGAGAGATGCTGTGCGCGACTGGTGAGCCCAGCAGGCAGCCAAGGCGTGTGTGTCCGGTAATTTGCATGGGGAATTCCTCCTTGAAATAGTCTGGGCATAATCCGTGCTTTGATTACAGGAAACAGCATGGGCGGTTTGCAGCGAATCAGGACGGTCATGCCTGTTTATGATTGAAAAGACAGTTTTGATAATCAGTATAACATGGGAAGACGGGTTTGAAAAGAACAGGAAACGATATTTACAGGAGGAGTCATACATTGGAAAAGAAAACGGTTACAGTTCGAAATTTGTCCCTTGGAGACGGGACGCCTAAAATCTGCGTCCCTGTGACTGCACGCAGTCTTTCGGAGCTGGAGGAGCAGGTCTTAAAGCTTCAGAATGCTCCGGCGGATATGGCGGAGCTTCGCGCGGATTATTATAACGGAGATCCGATAGAGGAGCTTGAAAAAATGCGCGCGTATATGCCGGATATGCCATTGCTGTTTACGTTCCGCACCGGAGAAGAGGGCGGAGAGAGAAGTATTTCACCGGAAGCGTATGCGGAGCTCAATCACAGAGCCGCCGTGAGCGGAGCGGCGGATCTGATCGATCTGGAGATAAATCGGGGCGAAAGTTTTTTTGAGAGACTGTGTGGGAAGCTGCAGAAGGAAGGGGTCAGCGTCATTGCCTCTTTCCATGATTTTCACAGGACGCCGGATCAGGCGGAGCTGATTCGGCTGCTTAGCCGGATGCAGGAGCTCGGCGCAGATATGACAAAGGCGGCGGTCATGCCACGCACGGAGCGGGATGTGCTCACGCTTTTGTCGGCGGGGACAGCCATGAAGGAGCAGTACGCGGATCGCCCGTATATCCTGATGTCTATGGGACGTATGGGAGGCGTCAGCCGACTGTGCGGTTCCCTTACCGGTTCCGCTGTGACCTTCGCCACAGCGGGTGCGGCTTCCGCGCCGGGACAGATGGATGCAGAGCTGGTGTCGCGGGTATTGTCTGTCCTGTAGACGCGGGTGAAAAAGGGATTGCACGGGGGGAACGGTTCGCGTGCCGAAAAATGTCGTTAAAAAAGCCAAAACAGCCCCCCGAATTTGACAAAAAGAAAATCCTCTGTGGAGTATACTGGTAGCAGATACGGCCACAGAGGATTTTTGTTATGATACAGGAAATTTCTCTGAACCTTCTTCCGGTGGGGGTATTATGTATTATGAGTTTTACATAGACCAGTTTTTTGTGGAACAGCTCATAAGCGGATACCTGCTTCTGCTGTCCGCGTCCATACTGTGCCGGGCGTCGCCGCAATGGGGGCGTCTGCTGCTGGGAAGCCTGCTGGGAGCGGGTTTCACCACACTGCTTGTGTGTATAAAGCTGCCCGGTCTGTATCCGCTTGCATGGATGATTGCCGCTGCCGCCGCATTCTGGAGACGCGCTCTGTCAAAGGAGTGGAGATACAATCTGAATTGTACGCTCTGTCTGCTGACAGCGACGGTTTGCTTTGGCGGTGTTCTGGAAGCGTTGATGGCTCTGCTCCCTTTGCCTTTTATGGCGGCGGTTTGTCTGGCGTTTGTGCTGATCTGTATGGGATTGCGT
>JAJQIE010000277.1 GCA_021199395.1 Lachnospiraceae bacterium
TTGATATGTGTGATCGTAATATTATCTGAAATATCACGGCAAAGCACCAGACCAGCCTCTTTACGGTCATCCGGAACCAGCCCCATATTGTTTCTGATAGCGTCAATGGGATATTTCGGTGATATTTCTTTTCCTTTCACTCGTATCGTTCCGGACTGATATCTTTTTGCCCCAAAGCAATACTCCGCAAGCTCCTTTTTCCCGGAAACCTCCAGACCCGCAATTCCAAGTATCTCCCCCGCTCTCACATCCAGGCTGACATGATCCAGCCCTTTACCGGTCAGGTCTTTTACTTCCAGAAGCTTTTCTCCGAAATCGTGACTGTTTTCTCCAAAGTCTCTGGAATAGAGCTTCGCATCTCCTGTCATCAGCGAAATCAGCTTTTTCTTATCCATCTCTTCAATCGGATATTTCGCGACGTTTCTTCCGTCACGAAGTATGGTCACCGTATGCCCAATACGGAACACTTCATCCAGATGGTGTGTAATATACACAATGCCTTTTCCTTCTTTTGCCAGCAAAAGCAGTGAATTATAAAGCGCGACACGTTCCGCGTCATCCAATGGCGCCGACGCCTCATCTATCAGCAGTATTTTACTGTTTGTCACCAGAGCTTTACAGATTGCCACAATCCCCTGCTCTGAAACCTTTAATTCACTTACCGGAACTTTCAAATCAATGTCTGCGCCAAATTTTGAGGTATACTCTCTGGCCTTTTTCTCCATCGCCGCAAAATCAAATCGCTGGCGTCCTTTTCCGATACAGATCTCGTTGCTCATAAACATATTTTCCACCGCATTCAGCGTTGGAGCCAGATCTCTGTGCTGCTGCACTGCGTAAATTCCACACTGAATTGCCTGCTGTGGAGATGAAATACGAATCGGTTTCCCGTCTATGGTAATCGTACCTGTATAGTTCGAGTTAATACCGGACAGGATCTTCACAAGAGTGCTCTTTCCCGCTCCATTTCCACCACAAAGACAATTGATTTCACCAGCATTAATTTCAAAATCTACATCATATAAAATCTGTATTCCGGAAAAAGAAATATTGATTTTTTTTGCTTCTAATAGTGCCATCTCTTTTCCCCGTTTCTTTCTTGTTATGGAAAACGGGGCCGACGACGGCCCCGCCATAATCACAAAATCGGATTTATTTGTTTAAAAACTTATCAGTCAGCGTTGATCAGGCTGAACGGATCGTCAGGTATTACAGAATCCAGATACTCCTGACCGCCTGCCTCAATATAGCTCTCCGGATAGTACGTATCCCACAGCTCACCCTCGCAGGCAAATACATCATACATACCAAGAGAAGCCGGTACATAATCGTTTCCGTTTGCAACGCTCTCTTCAACAAGCTCCTGAAGAGCAGCTTCCTTCTCCTCTGTATCGATCATGTAATTTCTCTGAGCCAGCAGAACCTGAGTCGGGATATCATATCCGTTCAGATAATGAATCGCATACTCCAGAGCAGTTACTCCATAATACGGCGGATACTCAATTACACTATACGCTTTTCCTGTCAACAGATAATCCTGCAGGAAGCTCACATTACCATTGCTGCACACATAAATGATATCATCATATCCCATTGTGCTCGCTACTTCCATCGCCTGTGCGCATCCAGTGTCTACCGCTGAAACCAGAAGATCCAGTTCATCACCCCAGGTAGTAAAGATATCCTGTGCAGCGTCATGAGCTGTCGCGTCGTCAAACTGTCCGTCCAGAACCTGAACGATCTTGATATCCGGGTAGTCCTGAAGGACAGTGCGGATACCTCCGGATCTCTGCTCGCCTACGCTGGAACCAACCGTACCGCAGATCTCAGCTACAGTACCCTTTGCCTCACCGTATTTTTCCGTAAGAGCATTGACAATGCTGATGCCCATTGCGATACCATCCTTGTAGTTATCACCTTCGATATCTGCGATATACATTCCCTCTCCAACCGTAGCGTCGATAGAGCGGTCAATGGTTATGAAAGGCACTCCGGCCTCCTCGCACATATCCGCCACTACTGCAAGCGGAGCGGACTCATTGGGGCTGAAAAGCAGGATATCCGGCTCCTGTGCCAGAAGAGAGCGAATGTCCTCAATCTGCTTTGCACTGTCTGCTCCGGAATTTGCGGTGATATACTCAATGCCGAATTCTTCACTGAGATATTCCAGAGATTCGATCATGTCGTCATAAAAAGCCGCTCTCCAGCTGTCCTGCATATCTCCATTTGAGAACGCAATTTTGTACTTCTTGGTCGGAACAGCACCTACATAGGGAACACCAGGAAGCTGCTCTTCTGTGAACGATGTCGGTGTCAGAGAAACGCCTTCGTCTGCGTCCTCACGCTCTGCGACAGTTCTCGGAGTAACATCTTCATCAGAAGCATACGTCACGCCTACACATGAAAATACCATGGCTGCTGTCAAAAAAGTTGCTGTGATTCTTTTTACAGTTTTAAGTTTCATACCTTTGTTTCCTCCTTTTTCCGTTCTGTGAATATAGATAAATATAACAATTACC
>JAJQIE010000226.1 GCA_021199395.1 Lachnospiraceae bacterium
CGCCGCTCCCAAAGCAGTACCCGCAAAGGGAATCAGCAGGCCGGCAAATATAGTTACTGTCATTTATTCTCCTCCCGTCTCCCCAGTCAGCAGCACTGTCAGAAATTGATCAGGACTCTGCTTTGCTCCGTCTGATTGCCGCAACGCATCACAGGCATAAACAAAACAACTGCATCGCCCCGATATCAATATATGCATACAATGGGAAAGATTTTCCTTCGCAAAGCAGCAAAATCAAAGTCCAACTGTCTGATTCGACACTCTGCGTGCAGCTCAGACACGATCAGTTTATTACGAGATCCTCCAGCCTGCGTTTCGGTACATAATGAGTATCATTCTCATCCCGATAATAGTTGGTAGATTCGTCCGCAGCAATATCCACCATCACAACCTTCTCAGCCGGCTTTCCAACTGCCACCACCAGAAGAGGCGCCATATATTCAGGGAGCTGAAGTGCACTCGATATTTTTTCCGGACTAAAGTTTCCGATCATACACCCGCCAAGTCCCATTTCTGTGGCAGAAAGCAGGATCGTCTGCGCCACAATACCCACATCCCGTGTAAAACGGGACGTGGATTCCCAGACTCTGGTATCCTGACAAATCACAATATACGCAGCCGGATACATTCCCTCGTGCGGAAGCTTCAGGTTCGGCAGCCCTCTCGCCCAGCCAATCAGAGGATGGATACGGTCAACCACATCTGATTCATACGCAAGATAATAGCGCAGCGGCTGCTGATTTACGCTGGAAGCGGTAAAGCGCGCACAATCAACCATTTCCAGCAATTCCTCACGGCTCACCCTTCGTCCCTCATCATACCCCCTGAAGCTGCGGTTCGCCTTTATAAGCTCCTTCAGTTCCATACGCGTCTCCTCCTGTTTTCCTCAAAACTCATACATTCAATAAGCTTAAACGATGCAAGCATCGGGGAATGTACCCTATTATGATTCAATCCGCAGTATCATTCCCTTTTGTCGCCTAAATCCTATGATGTCGGGGTCAATATCATCTACGGTAGATGATGCCTGCGGATTTCTTTGCACTTCGTGCTTCCTCATGTTTTAAACGGGTCATAAAGTCATGAATCTGAGCGCAAGCGCTCGATTCCTGACTTTCGACCCTGGCATCATCCTATGATCTTACAATCGCATATTTCGCCCTGATTCCTGAATTATTTTACCAGAAGAATCCATTCCATACAAGATGTTCCGATACAGATTCAGAGCTAATACCCCGTATCATTCGGCATTCGAAACCCCTCCCCGATCACTTCATTCGATTCCATGATAATTACAAAAGCCCGCACATCTATCTCATGTGCGCGCTTTCGTATATTATACATCTCCTTTTTACTGCTTGCGCACATCACTACACTTCTGTTTTCGCCCCGATATCCGCCTGTACCATTCAGAATCGTAGCTCCACGCCCCGCGCTCTCATCTATCGCCCTTACGATTTCATTCGGAAAGTCCGTGATAATCAGAGTCAGCTTTCCAGCGCTTGTGCCATATAGAACACGATCGAGAACAACCGAATAGAGATAATTTGAAATAATCCCATATATCACAGCATCTATATTTCCGATCAGCGCGCCGCCAATCACAATCACCAGAAAGTCAAGGACAAAAGCAATCCTTCCAAGAGAAAGGTGCGGATGATAGTATCGAATCGCCATCATGATAAAGTCAAAGCCCCCGGTTGAAGAATTCCGCACAAAGACCATCGCATAGCCTATCCCGCAAAGCACACCGGCACAAAGAGCCGCAAGGATCAACTCCCCACCATATTGCGGCAGCAACGGCCCGATCGAATCAATCATCAGAGAGGTAATCACTGTCGTTTTCAATGAATTCATATAAAATTTTTTGCCGAGAATACGGTAACAAAAAAGAACAATCGGAATGTTTAAAACGATTGTCATAATTCCTACGGGAATCCCCTTCAAATGATAGAAAATCAACGCCAGACCGGAAACGCCCGTCATCGGAAGATCAGCCGGAATCGCAAAGCTGTAAAATGCTATTGCAAGTAAAAGCCCACTCACAAAATCGACCATAACGTCAAAGAATAAGCCTTGATATTTCTTCATCTATAATCCCTTTCTTACATATTTTTTCAGAAACTTCCACACCCAATATTCTCATTCACATAATAATGAGTCCTGTTCCCAGATTAAGGTATAAATCGTCGGCTCATATCCATGCAAAATACGGGTAATATCAGTTTATTATCTGCTGTCCGTCATATTTTCATACTGATGAATTTTTCAAACAAATACAAAAAAAGACTTTCACCACAGTCCGTCTGCAATAAAGGTCTTAATAAGTGTGTACAAAAAATCTGCCGGCTACCGGACTCGAACCGGTACGAAGTCTCCCTCGAGGGATTTTAAGTCCCTTGCGTCTGCCAATTCCGCCAAGCCGGCATAACTATGATAAAATAATAAAAATAAAAATATCAGGGGCAACTATCCTGCAAAGAAAATGGGGCCTATAGGGCTCGAACCTATGACC
>JAJQIE010000015.1 GCA_021199395.1 Lachnospiraceae bacterium
CCTCCGGGTAATCTCAGAGCCAAAAATCGTCCCGAACGCGCGGTCTACATTCGATACCTCCAGCTCCACGCTCCGCTTCTGCCCCTGCTCCAGCGCACTGCCGAGCTGCCGCATCAGCACCGTCTCATCCTTCGTCTGGTTCAGCCTGAAATCAAACACCTGAGCCGGATCAAAGGTGACCTTCTGCGTTCCGCCCGCATATGGGTTATTCAGGATGTTCGTGAGGTCTACCAGCTCCGCTCTCGGATTGGCACAGTTTTCTTTTTTCTTCAGCAGGTCGCTTCTGCCGACCATCTCATCGATCGTGCGGAAGCCAAGCTTTGCCATGTACTCTCTCAGATCCTGCGCGATAAAGCGCATAAAGTTTACCACGTATTCCGGTTTTCCACGGAAGCGTTTTCTCAGCTCCGGATTCTGCGTCGCTACGCCGACCGGACAGGTATCCAGGTTGCAGACACGCATCATTACACAGCCCATGGATACCAGCGGACCGGTCGCGAACCCAAATTCCTCCGCGCCGAGGAGAATCGCCATCGCCACGTCTCTGCCGCTCATCAGCTTGCCGTCTGTCTCAATCCGAACCTTATTTCTCAGGCCATTCATCAAAAGTGTCTGGTGCGTTTCCGCCAGGCCAAGCTCCCACGGAAGCCCCGCATGGTGAATGGAGCTGCGCGGCGCCGCGCCCGTGCCGCCGTCATAGCCGGAAATCAGGATGACCTGCGCTCCCGCCTTTGCCACGCCGGCCGCTACCGTACCGACGCCCGCCTCAGATACAAGCTTCACGGAAATATCCGCCTGATTGTTTGCATTTTTCAGATCGTAAATCAGCTGCGCCAGATCCTCAATCGAATATATATCATGATGCGGAGGCGGGGAAATCAGGCTGACGCCCGGCGTCGAATGCCTGGTCTTTGCGATCCACGGGTAAACCTTTTTGCCTGGCAGATGTCCTCCCTCGCCCGGCTTCGCGCCCTGCGCCATCTTGATCTGGATCTCCTTCGCGCTGACCAGATAACGGCTCGTCACACCGAAACGGCCGGACGCTACCTGCTTGATCGCGGAGCAGCGGTTCTTTCCGTCCGGACCGATCACGAGACGATCCAGGCTCTCGCCGCCCTCGCCGGTATTGGATTTGCCGTGGAGCATGTTCATCGCAATCGCCAGCGTCTCATGCGCCTCCTGTGAAATCGAGCCATAGGACATTGCGCCTGTCTTAAACCGCTGGACAATTGAATCCACGCTCTCGACCTCCTCAATCGGGACGCCGTGCTCAGGATAGATAAAGTCCATCGTATTGCGTATGCAGCCGGACTCCTCCTGGTTTACCATCTCTGTAAACTCTTTAAACTCCTGATAATTGCCGGTGCGTGTCGCCTCCTGCAGCAGATGGATCGTACACGGATTATAACGGTGGTGCTCACCGCCGCTTCTGGACTTGTGCCAGCCCATGCTGTCCAGCGTCAGATCCTCCTTTAAGCCAAGCGGATCAAATGCTTTCGTATGACGCATGTTCACACTGTGCTCAATATCCTTTAACGTAATACCGCCGATACGGCTTACCGTATTGGTAAAGTATTTGTCGATCACATCCTGGCTGATACCGATTGCCTCAAAGATCTGGGAGCCCTGATAGGACTGGATCGTTGAAATTCCCATCTTGGAAGCAATTTTTACAATTCCATTGATCACCGCATGCGTGTAATCCTCTACTGCCGCGTAATAATCCTTTTCCAGCATTCCCGTGTCGATCAGCTGATGGATCGTGTCCAGCGCAAGATACGGGTTGATCGCGCTCGCGCCGTAGCCCAGCAGCGTTGCGAAATGGTGTACCTCCCTCGGCTCGCCGGTCTCCAGTATGACCGCAATCGAGGTCTTGCGCTTCGTCTTGATCAGATACTGGTTGACCGCCGAGGTCGCAAGCAGCGACGGGATCGGCGCACGGAACTCATCCACATGCCGGTCGCTCAGGATCAGGATATTCGCCCCATCACGGAATGCACGGTCCACCTCCAGGTTCAGATGGTCAATTGCCTTTTCCAGCCCAGTGTTTTTATAATAGGTAATCGACACCTCAGCTACCTTAAAGCCGGGCACCTTCATATTTTTAATTTTCAGCATATCCGTATTCGAAAGAATCGGATTCTGAATCTGGAGCACCTGGCAGTTCTCCGGATGTTCTTCGAGCAGGTTGCCCTCCGCGCCTACATAGACTGTCGTGGAGGTTACCACCTTCTCGCGGATCGCGTCGATCGGCGGATTCGTCACCTGTGCAAAAAGCTGCTTGAAATAGTTAAATAATGGCTGATTTTTGCTCGAAAGCACTGCCAGCGGCGTATCAATGCCCATCGCGATGATGCCTTCACTTCCGGTTTCCGCCATATTCTTAATCGAGGTACGGTATTCCTCATAACTGTAGCCGAACGCTTTCATCAGGCGCATCCGCATCTCATCGGAATAAGTCTCTACTTTTTTATTCGGAATTTTCAGATCCTTCAGCGCGATCAGGTGGCGATCAAGCCACTCACCGTAAGGCTGACGATCCGCATATCTGCTCTTCAATTCTTCGTCATCGACCAGTCTACCCGCCACGGTATCCACCAGCAGCATCTTGCCCGGATGCAGGCGCTCCTTCTGCACGATTTTTTCCGGCGGAATATCCAGCACACCAACCTCAGAGGACAGGATCACATACCCGTCTGAGGTTACATAGTAACGCGAAGGGCGCAGACCATTGCGGTCAAGCACAGCGCCCATAATATCTCCATCTGAGAACAGGATCGACGCCGGACCGTCCCATGGCTCCATCATCGTCGCATAATAATGATAAAAGTCCTTCTTTTTCTGAGACATCACCGCATTGTTCGCCCATGGCTCCGGAATCGTGATCATAACCGCCAGTGGCAGATCCATCCCATTCATGGTCAGAAACTCCAGCGTGTTATCGAGCATGGCTGAGTCGGAGCCCTCCGCATTGATCACCGGAAGCACCTTGTGCATATCCTCCTCCATATAGGTAGAGGACATTGTCTCCTCGCGCGCAAGCATCTTGTCCGCGTTACCGCGGATTGTATTGATCTCGCCGTTATGTACCATAAGCCGATACGGATGTGCCCGCTCCCAGCTCGGATTCGTGTTCGTGCTGAATCTGGAATGAACAAGCGCAATCGCGGACTCGTAATCCTCACTCTGCAGATCCGTAAAAAATGTGCGAAGCTGGCCTACCAGAAACATGCCCTTGTAAATAATCGTGCGGCTCGAAAATGATACCACATAGGTCGTCTCATTCGACTGTTCAAAGGTTCTGCGAACCACATAAAGCCTGCGGTCAAATGCCAGTCCCTTCTCCACATCCTTAGGGCGCTCTACAAATCCCTGCTCAATATAGGGCATCTTCTCCAGAGCCTTGTGTCCAAGCACCTCCGGCACAGTCGGCACCTTTCTCCAGCCAAGGAACCTGAGCCCCTCTTTTTTCACTATACTCTAGAACATCTTCTTCGCCTGATTGCGCTGCAGGGCGTCCTGCGGGAAGAAAAACATTCCAATACCGTAATCCCTCTCCCCTCCCAAAAAAATGCCAAGGTCCGAACAGGTCTTCGAGAAGAATTTATGCGAAATCTGAAGCATAATTCCTACGCCGTCACCTGTTTTTCCCTCGGCATCTTTGCCAGCTCTGTGTTCAAGATTTTCTACTATACTGAGTGCGTCTGCTACTGTCTGATGGGTCTTAATCCCCTTGATATTCACGATCGCGCCAATCCCGCAGTTATCATGCTCAAACTCCGGCCGGTACAATCCGGGCTCCCGACAGACAGACTCCATATTTCTCATAGAATCCATCTTCCTTCCTCCTGTAACCTGTAATGCAAATGAACCGCAAATGAAGTGTCTGAAATAAACCGCCTGTACACCCTCCGCACATCTGCTTGGTGTATCATACCCCCATTTTTCGAATCTGTAAAGAATGAATTTTTATTATATCGTCAGATAATTTGAATATTCATTATTTTATTTGTTTTTTTCAGATATTAAATTCGATATTTTCATTTTTCTTCTGATTTGGAAACAATTCAGGTGGCGCCATAAATAATAGTCCGAAAACATTACAGCAAAATCGCCGCAAGATTCGCCCCCATATGAAACAGTATCGGATATGCCAGCGTTCCGCTCCATTCATAGAGCAGCGCGAGAATCAGAGCCATCGGAAATGCGTATATCATCTGGATCGGATTCCCATGATAAAGGGCAAACAATAATGCGGAGAGAAGGGCTGCCTGCCATACGCTCAGCCGTGCTTTCATTCTGGTATAGACAAGCCCCCGGAAAATCAGCTCCTCCGCAATCGGCACCAGAAATCCAGGACCAGCAATCTGCATCATCCTGGCACTCGCAAGTAACTCCTCCTGCGTCTGATTGGAAAACAGCGTGGAAATCTTCGCCCAATTTAAAAAGCTGCTCCAAAGTACATTAAGCAGACCCCCGCTTAAAAGGCAGAGGAGCAAAGATAAAGCTTCTTTGTGAAAAGAAGCTCTATGGAATGCCGCTTTATGAAGCGCCCCATCCTGACGATACATCCAGATCGCCGCCGGAAGCACCAGAAAAGCAGACAGCGCGGTACACGCCGCGCTGTCCAGATGATTTCCCATCAGAATCACTGTACCCTCCGCCACAATCAGATGCACAGCTACCGGAGACAGAACATAAAGAATCCAGTTCATCCACTTCCTCCAAAATCATCCGCGGTCGTTGATATTTGATATCTTATCCCGGTCTCTCTACTGCGGAATCACCGGCAGTTCTATTGATGTGACATGCCAGTCATCGTCGTAGTATGCCATCGTGAATGCAGCTGTGGCCTCACCTGTGTCAGATACGGTTTGCTGTTCCCGGACAACCGTACCGTCCGCCCAGATTTCCCCAGTTTCCACCATCACGCCTTCCCGAACAATATAATGATACGCAAAGCTCAGTTCGACCTCAATAGCGCCACTGCTTTCATCCGTAAAGACAGGACTGCCAAAAACGGACTCATAATCGTATATCCCAACGCTTTCAAATTCCGCGTCCTCCCGATAGAATTCTTCTGTCTGGCTTTCCACGATCGAAGCCGCCTCATCTAAGCACGCTTCAAATACAGATTCCAGATCATCCGTATCCTGTTTCACGGACGCAGTATAAATCTCCTTTAAGGCCTTTACCGCAAGCTCTTTGCAGGCATTCTCCGCACTTTCCTTTAACGCCATCCGGTCGCTGTAATCCACATCTCCATCAGAAGGATCCAATGTGGTATTCAGGGATTCCAGGATCGGATTCCGAATCGCAACGGTAATCCCTCCCGGAAGCAGGCTCGGTATCTCATAGCATTCCTTCGACATGCTCACGCCATCCGTCACCTTCCAGGAAACAGCCGCTTCCTCTCCGTCCAGATACACAGCTGAGCCGGCAGGCACCGTCACTCTGAGGTTTGTAATCATACAGTGACCAGCCAGTATCTTCCACTGATCCAGCACACCCAATACAGCATCTGATTGTTTTTTTACCGTAAAATCCTTTTCCAGCTGAACCGTTCCGTCAGAATCCAGAAAATCTACCTGATAATCTACATAGGATTCCCCGCCGGTTCCCTGCCGCGCAGATACCTCCTCTATCTGCCACGAATCATAAAGCGCGTATTTTCCCTCCTGAATCGCCATCTCATATTCACTCTGCGTCATCTCCGTATTCTCTGACTGATCCAGCTGTGCAAAGGCCTTCTCAATATCATTTTCAACAAGCCAGGTAAGATATTGGTTCAGCGCAGATTCCGGAGAGCTCTGCGGATAGTAATGCACGATACAGGCTGCGCCGCCAGATAGAAGTAATACCAGCGCCAGTATTACTATTTTAGTCAAAATCCTGCGAAAAACCTTCATGCCAATCCTCCATTCTGTTTCTGCGTCTGCTCCCATTTCACAGACGCTTCATCCGAAATTCAAACGTTCCCGTTCTCATCAGCCTCCAAGCGCTTCCTCATACGCAAGGATAACATTTAGATTAGCCTTCTCATATTCATTCAGGTGAGAGAACAGATCCTCATCAAATTCTTCCGGAGTATAAAGTGGTACATACCAGGATTTCTGATTAAAATATTCCTGTAAATCCTCTGATTTAAACATTCTTCCATGCAGAGCAAATATCTCATTCCGAATCAGGCGAAGCTCTTCCAGACTATATCCATACAATTCGCTTTCGCTGATATATCTGCTGCTGATTCCGGATATAATCGTATCCGGCTCATCAGACTCCGTATCCGATAAATCTGATCCCGTTGTATCTGTACTGCCAGTCGTAGAACTGCCTGTGCTGCCGGAGCCTGTATTGCCTGCTAAAGATCCATCCGTGCCATATGTACCCGCAGTGCCTGTTGAAGCTCCGCCCGATGCATATGAGCCTGTATCGCCTGTCGATGAGCTGCCCGTGTCATATGAACCTGTGCTGCCCGTTGAGGAACCGCCACTACTGTCAGATTCTCCATCTGACCATGAAGCAGCACCTTCATTCACATCATTCGAGCTCCATCCATCGCCGCTGTTATCATCCGCTGTGCCGTCGCCGTAATATGCGTCACTGTCTCCATCCGCTGTGCTGTCGCTGTAAGACGTGTCGCTGCCTCCATCCGCTGTGCCGTCGCCGTAATATGTATCTCCGTCTCCTGTACTGTCAGCGTAAGCAGCGTCATCCTCATCCTCATTCGTCTCTGCATCTGAATTGCTTTCCGCTTCTGAGTCTTCCGCCGTCCCTTCTTCAATATCCGCCTCAGTCTCCACACCGTCTGTCACACTGCCGGAAGCAATCACAGTAAACGCGTCAGTCTCATAGGTCCTGGCTTCCTCAGTTTCATCCGGTACAGAGACAGATTCCGGCTCTGTTTCCATTTCTGTATTATCCTCTGTCTGCTCTTTGTTTGTGAACAAATCCGCGGACAGGACGTCTGACAGCACTAAATCTACTGTAAGAAAGGATGCTCCCGCCGCTAAAACGCATCCAATCACAAACCCACTGTTGCGTTTTAAAATATTCCTTTTCTTTCGCATAATTAATTGTTTCTCACCCCTTTATGGGGCATAATACCACACTTACCTGAAAAAGTCTATTTGAATCTTTTCCCTCCCCGTATGCGGTATAACGAAATGACTGTTATCAGAAAAGCAAGAAATCCTGCGAATAAAAGCAGCTTCCCGGCTGTCCTTCTCCGTCCTTCCGTAAGTATCTCGCTGCCTCCTGTTGAAGACGCCGCTGTTCCTGAAAGCTGCTGATTTGCCATATGCTTCCTTTCATTTTCAGATTCCCTGTCCTGATCCGTGTCCGTATTTCCTCCGGTTCCATTCTCCACAGCAGATACTCTGGTCATTGCCACTTCTTCTGTTTCGTTTTCCTGCAGGTCATCTCCTATGTTTTCTCTGTCCGCATTTTCCATTATCAGTTCCTTCGCGCTCTTTCGCGCTTTCCTGTAGGCAGGCACTTCCTCATAATCCGCGCTTCCGACAAATACAGGTATTTCATCGCTCCAGTATTCGTTCCCGGACATATCGCAAAGCCAGATTTGAACCGTCTTCCAGTCTCTGTCTTTCTCCAGGGTGATTTGAATCGTCTCCCCAGATCCGGGCTGTTCTGTGTTTTCAAAATACAATTCACTGTTTCGATATATTTTGAGGCCATTCAGTCCTATATTATCATACGGAGTTACATAAAATGTCATGGACTCTTCATAGATTCCACCCTCCTGAATCCCGCTTACTGTACAGGCCGGAGCAGTCCAGTCCAGCACAAAAGCAACCCGCTTTTGCTGAATCCCCGTATCACTTGTATTTTTAGCAAGATCTCCTGACATAAGCAAAAACTCATAAACACCTTCCTGTGAAAAGAAATCTGCCGGTATTGTATAGCAGTATCGTTTCCAGGAGGTTTCACTGCCTTCCATTGTTACCTGATAATCGCTCCCACCGGTCAGTTTCCGCAAAGCTCCGTCATGTCTGCAATAAATACAGGACTCCCCAATATAATCAATATTTGTTTCATAAAATACTACATTGTCTGCGTCAGAGAGAAAATATTGTTCAAGCAGGGTCTTTGTCTCAGCAGAGAGATCATAAACGGATCCAAAGCGATTTATGGAAAACTGAATCGTTTTCTCCGCGATATTTCCGGACAGGTCTTCCGCGGTCACTGAAACCTCATATACATCATCATAACTTTTCAGCTTTGGAAAGTCACAATACTCCACCCACGCTCCATTCTCAAAATCGTCGCTCTTGCTTACAGCGGGTGTCTTTCCCTGATTGACACCGTTAATACTGACGCATAGCGAGCCGTATTTATAGCCGGAATCCGAACAGCTTACGCGCAGGCACACTTCCCCCGAATTTGCCGTCTGATCCCCCACTCCGCTAATCGTTATCTCCGGCTGTGTGCCATCCACACAAATTACACTGCTTCCGGAAAAAGCAGTATTTCCGACCATATCTTCCGTCTTTACATAAACCCGGAACAGTCCCTCCGTGGTAATTTTTACACTGGCAGCAGATGAGCAATCTTTCCAGGAAGAAGCTTCCGATGTATCTGACACGCCTCCATCCCGGTCACATGGTATTATCTTATAGGAAGAACTTTTCAAACCGCTTTTTCCATCCGGTTCTATGTTGATTTGCACGGTACAGGATGATGGCGCATAGACGATCTCCCCCTGTTTTATCCCGGAAATCTGAAACTTTGCCGCAGGTGCCTCCCCATCCACACAATAGTTTTCCTGACAAACCGCAGATTCATTGACCACCTCTCCACCTTTATTCACTTTCTTCAGGCTAAAGGTAAATGTGCCATCCGCCTTCACATTCTCAAGGCAGGAGCCAGTATTATATCCGCTCCCTGATTTCGGTTCAACATACAGTGAGGTTCCTGCCTTTAGCCAAAGCAGCCCCTGCCCGTCCCTGTACCATGCGTCTGCATCTCCTTTCACTTCATATTGTACTCCGCGCTTAATCTGTTCCGAAGCATCCTTATCCGTCCCTGACTGTTCTGTCTTCTCCGTCTGCTTTGATTTTTCTGTCTGTACCCCATCTTCTGTCCGTATCGTTTTTTCAGTATGCACCGTATTTTCCTCTTCTGTTTGCGCTGCTGTCTCTGTCTGTGCTGTTGTCTCTGTCTGTGCCAACGTTTCTGTCTGCGTTGCTGTCTCTGTCTGTGTAACCTTTTCTGTCTGTGCAGTCGTCTCTGTTTGTGCTGCTGTCTCTGTCTGTGCAGTCGTCTCTGTCTGTACTGCTGTTGTATCTTCCTCACTTGCCATCTCTGTGTAAGTCTCAGTCTCCATCCTGCTTTCTGTCTCTGCTTCCGTCTTTTCTTCTGTTTCTTCTTTTGTTTCCTTTTCAATTTCCGTCTCCGGTTCTCCCGTTTCTGTTTCTGTCCTTATTTCGGTTTCTGTTTCTATTTCAACCTCTCCCCCCGTTTCCGTCTCCGGCTCAGTTCCTGCTTCTGTTTCAATTTCCATCTCTGTCTCGATTTCTGCCTCGGTTTCAGTTTCCGCTTCTGTTCCAATTTCTGTCTCGGTTTCTATCCCGGTTTCGTTTTCTGTTTCCGTTTCTACTTCTGATCCACTTTCCATCTCTGTGTCGGCTTCCGTTTCTATTCCTCCTTCCGTCTTAGCAGCCGTCCCGGTTTCGTTTTCTGTTTCCGTTTCACTCTCTGTTTCCATCTCGCTCTCTGTTTCCGTCTCACTCTCTGTTTCCGTCTCACTCTCTGTTTCCATTCCAGTCTTACTGTCTGCGTTCTCAGAAGCCTCCGCATACTCATTTTCCCTTTGCATAGAAAATACCCGGTTTCCAATTCCCGTAGAAACCACACAAAAAATTACAAATAATGCTAATAACTATTTTCTTCTTTTTATCATTCAATCCCCCCTGTTTCACTTTGAAATACCCGTTCGATGGCAGACCATGCTTCTGCACTCTGCTCCTCAAGCTTTTTTTGTCTGTTTAATTCATCTTTCATAGAATCACTCTCCAGAAAAACTTTTATTTCAGAAATTATCCGGGTCATTTCCTCTCTGGTTTCACCCTGTTGCCAAATCTCATATGCGTTCATAATCAAAAGAGAAAGTAATTCCTCACCTGTTTCATAACATATCAGCGCATCCTCCTGCTGCGTTCTGTACATATACCAAAGCTCCTTCAGGTCATTCCAGTAATTCCATTCTCTTTCTTCCCGTCCCTCATCCGCACCCGTATTCCCCAGCATCCCATAATAAGAACCAATCCGGGATAATACTTTAGCGGTTTCCAGCCAGTCGCAGGAATCCTCCTGTGATGCTACGGCACATTCAAACCACCATGCGGCAGCGCTCTTGCCGCCGGAGCCTTCGTAATAATACCAGTATGCCAGTCCCATACGATAAGCAAAGGTGCCATATGCTTCCCTGTTTTCTTTCAATTGTTCAAGAGCAGTCGTCTCCCCGTTTTCCTGCACAGAATAAATCAGTTTTTTAACAGCATTTTCTTCTTCCAGATCAAATAATCCATCTGCTGTCACCTGTTCCATGAGTTGTAAATACCATTCTCCATCGGCCGGGCAAAGCCCGGCGGCTCTCTCATAACACTCTACCGCCTGTGTGAAGCCTGTCCCACGCGCGATTTCCAGCAAACGGTAATATTCCCGTTCTTCTGCTTCAGCCTTCTCCATTTCGGAATTTTCCGTCTCCGATTCTGTTTCCGCGCCAGCTCCCTCTCCGATAGTTGTTTCCGCTGTCATTTTCGCTGCTGTCTGGGTTCCTCCTCTTTTTCCGGCAGTGACAATCTCCTCTTTTGTGAAGCTGTCAAACAGAAAAAGTAACGCTGTCAGGAAAAGCAATGCCGCTCCGACGGTTTTGCCGAAATTTCTGTAAAAATGGCTCATACTTTGCGCAATACAGATTGCTTTATAAAGCTGCCTGCTATCCTCATATCTGTCATCCGGATTTTCCAGCAGGCATCTTCTGATAATACGGGCAAGCATCCTGCCTCCCTGATGTCTCCACCTGCCTTTCTTATTTATTAAAAAATCGACCCAGCTGCGTTGAGCAGTCTGTTCCCATGCTCCCTTTGGTATTTTCCCGTAACAGCAATAATATAGTACGGCTCCGACTCCATATATGTCTGTTCTTCCATCTACTATACCTCCGATCTTCCTCTGCTCCGGAGCCGCAAATCCTAACGTGCCATACCCTTTGTTCAGTCCCTCATCCGGATGTCCCCGAATAGAAGCGCCAAAATCAATAAGCACCAGACTTTCATCCGGACGTATCAGAATATTTGAAGGCTTAATATCCAGATGAAAAACAGGTATCTTCCTGGAATGCAGATACATCAGCACCTGAGACAATTGGCGGGCTACTGACCAGATCTGTGCCTCTGATATGCCTCTTAAAGCAAGCTGATCCAGTCGCTCTCCATGAATATACTCCATAATCAGCCACACGTAACCGCTTTGCTCCAGCACATCGATCACTCTTGGGAGCGAATTATGCTTCAAATGCTTCATCATATTTAATTCATGTCTTCGATCCTCCCGAATATTTGTCAGCACCTTTGCTGCGCGCAGCTGCTCCGTATTAATATGACATACCAGGTAAACTGTCCCTTCTCCTCCACTTCCAAGGCGCCGCACTATCCGATATCCGCATTCCGCTGATAATGAATATTCCTTTCTGGTCATATGCCATCAGCTCCTCTTGCTCCAGATTTCCACTTCACTTCATCTTTTTATCTGCATATCACTTTTTAATTCTCTTTATATCTCTGTAATATAATTAGTGATATTATTATACATTTC
>JAJQIE010000295.1 GCA_021199395.1 Lachnospiraceae bacterium
TCCTTGTTATGCGCAAAGCCGGTCAGTGAATCCTGCGGCTAATGCCGGTCAGTGAAAATACTGCTTTTGCAATGTATGTACCATATCAATGTAGTGTGCTCGACAGTCCTCCATCTGATCAGATTCTATCATGCGAATGCATGGGGAGATCCATTCATCCCAGATTGAACGATAGATTTCAGCGGAATCCGGCTTCTGATCAATATGCTTCACAATACTGGGCGCAACGTCATAATATTCCTGGATCAGCTCCTGCCCATCCGGACTGTCCGCCAGGTAGGTATCCCTGTAATCACGCAAAAGCGAAAGCTCATAGCAATCATCCGGTTTACCGAACGTGCGGCAGACCGCTGTCGTGATATAACACCATTTTTTATGGAAGCCGGCCTCTATGGTCGTGTATTCTGCAGCGCTCAGATTCGATTTGGGAAACTCACGCTTCCAGGACTCAATCAGCTTATCCGCAAGAGGCTGTGAGGAATTTCCATGGAACTCCAGAATCATCGGCAATACAAAGACAGCCATCGTCAGATTCAGATCCATCTGAAGCTGTTCCTTTTTGTTTTTCCGTCCGCATGCATTTACCAGCTCCGACGCGTGAGTGGCGAGAGCATCCGCCATATTGGTCAGAAACTGTTCCTTGTCAATCACCGTATTGTAACCATTTTCAATCGCGTCAAAGGTAGCGAAATGCTCCTGATACATCCGATGGAACGAATCCGTATATTTTTTTCTCTGAAAGTCCTCCATCACAGTAGCATGGCCGTCAATCAGCCTTGGCATACCCTCTATACCGGTCAAATAATAATTCATCTTTTGATTATTCCTCCAGATTTGTGTAGACCGCCTGTACATCATCATCATCGTCCAGCAAATCCAGTGTGCGGTTCAGCTGCCGCAAATCCGTCTCATCGGTAAGCGCCACATACGTCTGTGGAATCATCGTAACCTCGGCGGAAGCCATCGGTATTCCCTGCTCCTCCAGCGTCTGCCGGACGGTACTGAAATCATCCGGATCCGTAAGAATCTCAAAGCTGTCTTCCTCCTCTGAGAAATCCTCCGCCCCGGCGTCCAGCGCAGTCATCATCAGATCGTCCGCATCCATCTCGCACTCTTCCCGGTCAATGATAATCTGTCCCTTTTTATCAAACATATATGACACACAGCCCTGTGTGCCAATTGTGCCGCTGCCCTTTGTAAAAGCGTTGCGGACATTTGAAAATGTGCGGTTCTTATTGTCGGTCAGAGCCTCTACGATAATCGCGATCCCGCTCGGACCATAGCCTTCATAGGTCACATATTCGTAATTAACCGTTCCAAGCTCACCCGCAGCCTTTTTGATCCCACGATCGATCGTATCGTTCGGCATATTATTCGCCTTTGCCTTGGCGATAACGTCGCGAAGCCTGCTGTTGTTTGCCGGATCGGAACCGCCTTCCTTTACCGCTACCGCGATCTCACGACCGATAATGGTAAAAATCTTGCCCTTCGCCGCATCATTTTTCTCTTTCTTGTGCTTAATATTTGCAAATTTTGAATGTCCTGACATAACCCGTCGTACTCCTTTCATTCTTCTTAGAATACCATTTTCCCGCCGGTTCGTCAAGATTATATCGTCCGTGTCCTATGTAAGCAGCTCCAGGCTTACCTGCAGCGCCTTATCGACCCGTTCCAGAAGTTCATAATCCACATGGCATACCCGATCCTTCAACCGTTTTTTATCAATTGTACGCAGCTGCTCCAAAAGGATCACCGAGTCCTTTACAATGTCGTATCTTCCAGCCTCAATCTCGACATGCGTCGGGAGCTTCGCCTTGTTCATCTTTGATGTAATGGCAGCACAGATAACGGTCGGGCTGTGCCGGTTCCCCACATCATTCTGAATAATCAGCACCGGGCGAATTCCGCCCTGCTCCGAACCGATCACCGGTCTTAAATCCGCATAATAAATATCACCCCTACGAATATTCACACCATCACACTCCTATATACAAAAGATTTCTGGTAAAAGTATTCCCCATGATTCCTTTGTATATTCATGTGAATTAAGATCGAATGTAACTATTCAGGACAGTACCTCGCACTTGCTGCGAGGTACGTATGAACATGATGCAAAGCACAAATCCATTCGCTGAAAGCGAATTTTGCATGGATTTGTGCTCGTAACTGTGAAGGTAATGAACAGTTACGAACAAAGATGTATTTCACGCGCAGGAGCCTTCCGATAAGTTATACTATGCGCCGCAATAAGTTCTTGGTACGCGCTTCCCAATGTCGCAGACAAACTCATACGGGAAACGGCCGGAAAGCGCTCCAAGCTCATCCACGGTGATTTCTTCCGCTCCGTCCCTGCCCAGAAGTGTCACTTCGTCGAGTGTCTGCACCCCCATCCCGGTCACATCCACCATAAACTGATCCATACAGACGCGCCCGATAATCGGAGCCCGCTTTCCGCGGATCAGCACATTTCCCTTGTTGCTCAGACTGCGCGGATATCCATCGCCGTATCCAGCCGGAATGGTAGCGACCTCCATCTCCCGCTCTGCTACAAATGTTCCTCCATAGCTGACCGGCGTTCCGGCCGGGATCTTTTTACAATATACAACATGCGATTTCAGCTCCATCGCGGGGCGCAGGCGGATTGCCTCCCTGTCCATCTCGTCCGACGGATAAATTCCATAAACGGTAATACCCGCACGCACCATGTCCATATTCGCTTCCGGAAGCTCCAGAATCCCGGCACTGTTCGAGCAGTGCCGCAAAAAGCCGCCAACGCCATTTTCTTCAAGCCGGTCGCAAAACGCTGCAAAGCGCTTCATCTGTCCGATCGCCGCACTCTTATTCTTTTCATCAGCCCTCGCAAAATGAGTAAAAACGCCTTCTATAAAAATGGAAGGCATATGGGCGATCGCCAGCGCCGTGTTCAGGCCTTCCTGCGTGTCAGAAACGCCAATACGCGACATCCCCGTATCTACAGCCAGATGAACCGGAGCCGGCCGCCCGGCGTCGCTGTCCTTATTCAACAATGTCTGGCATTCAGCGAATTTCTGCGCCATTTCTACCGTAAACACGGTCGGCCGAATCCCATTTTGCGCCATCCATGCGTAATCCTCCTCAAATGTATAGCCCAGTACCAGGATCGGTTTCACAATACCGGCCTCCCTGAGCTGCCTCGCCTCAGAAACCGCAGCCACCGCATAGCCCCAGATATAATCGCAGGACTCCAGCATCCGCGCGATCGGAACCGCGCCATGCCCATAGCCGTCCGTCTTAATGACCGCCACCATCTGTACGCCCTCCCGCAGGTTTTCTTTCATAACGTGAAAATTATGCGCTATGGCATCCAGATGAATGTACGCTGTGATTCTGTTATGTTTACTCATTTGTCTTTCCTCCCTTTTGGCTCTGTACCTGCCGAATGACACGCCAGTATCTGCCCCACGCGTTCCGCAATATCTCCGGCTATCATCCCATATGCTCCAAGATCATCCTTCGCACGGTCGCCGGCTCTGCCATGCACATATACGCCAATGGCCGCCGCCTCAAAGCACGGCATCCCCTGCGCCAGCAGTCCGCAGATGATTCCTGTGAGCACATCCCCGGATCCGGCGACTGCCATCCCGTCATTCCCGGAAGTATTCACGTAAATCTGATTCCCATCCGAGACAACAGTTCTTGAATCCTTGAGCGCACAGATCGTCCCATGAGCATCTGCAAAATCACATGATGAATTCAGAATATCTTCGGAAATCATATTTTTTTCTTTCCCGGTCAGCCGCGCCATTTCCCCAATATGAGGGGTCAGCACGATATCGCTATGCAAAAGCTTCATAAGTCCGCGGTTTTCGGACAAGAGATTCAGCCCGTCCGCATCGATCACCAGAGGCTTCCGGTATTCCCTCAGCACGAATCCCAGAATATCCGCAGAAGGCGTTGCCATTCCAAGCCCCGGACCGATCCCTGCCACATCTGACCAGTCAAAAGCAGCGGTCAGGAGGTTTTCGATTTCCCGCATCGGACTATGCGGATTCCATGCGGTGACAATCGCCTCCGGCAGACAGGTCTGCAAAACCATACGATTACATTCCGGCGTAAACACCCGCACCATGCCGCAGCCGGTGCGATACGCCGCCCGCGCCGCCAGACACGCCGCGCCGCTCATCCCTTCACTGCCGGCAATCAGGAGCACCTTGCCAAACGTACCTTTATTCGAATGAGGACTCCGTACAGGAACCTTAATCAGATCCTGATCCGTATATGTAAATACCCTCCGCATATCTGTCTTATCTGTTTTACCTGTCTTATCTGCTTTGTCCGTTTTTCCTGTCTGCTTTTCCCCGGACGGCAGAGGCTCTGATCCGGCCGTCATGATTCCGACCTCTTTACACACCAGCTTCCCGCAGTATGCGGCGCCCGGATATAAAACCTGCCCGATCTTACGGCTGGCAAAGGTAACTGTCAGATCTGCTCTGACCGCCTCACCGAGCATATGGCCATTATCCGCGCTGATCCCGGAAGGGATATCTACAGAAACAACGCTGGCGCTCTGACGGTTCACCCAGCGAATAACCTCGGCGTAGCGCCCTTCTACCGGCCGGGACAGCCCTATGCCGAATATGGCGTCTACTATAGTAGTATATTCGCCATCCATGAAATTGCTGCTGATTTTCATTCCACAATTTTCACAGATCCGGCGCTCTAATGCCGTCTCATCCGTCATGGAAGACTCATTTCCGACAAATCCCAGCGTGACCCTGCAGCTTTCCCGCGAAATGACTTCCTGCCCGGATCGGTCTGTTTTACTCAAAAGTCTTGCCACGGCAAATCCGTCGCCGCCATTATTTCCCGAACCGCAAAGCACAAGCACCCGCGTCAGATCCAGCCCCAGTCTTATCATTTCATCGACAACCGCAAGCGCGGCCCTTTCCATGAGCACCACGGAAGGAATACCGATCCGATGAATGGTATAGGCGTCGCACGCTTTCATTTGTCCGGCATTCAGTAAAAGCTCCATCTGACACCTCCAAAACCCGCAAATTAAGCCCATCAGGAATGATGGGCAGAAATCATCTGTTTAGCTCTTTTTTTCCATTGTCCTGCGATGATTCAGATCATAAGAAAGCTGCATCAGGCTCTCCGACAAATGCACATTCTCTACAACCACATCCTCCGGGAGATCCAGATCTGTATGCGCAAAATTCCAGATAGCCTTTACCCCGTTTTCCACAAGAACGGAGGCTACCGTCTCGGCGCCGCTCTTAGGGAGCGTAAGCGCGGCAATCTGAATATCATTTTCCCTGAGAAACCGCGGCAGCTCATCCGTCATCCGAATCGGAATCCCCCGGACCATCTTGCCGTCCAGCTCCGGATTGATATCAAAAATACATTTGATGGAAAAGCCTCTCTTTTCGAATTTCACATAATTCGCGATGGCCTGTCCGAGATGTCCGCCGCCAACAACCACCATGTTATAAGTCTTATCGAGCCCGATAATCTTTCCGATTTCATTATAAAGATATTTGACATTGTAGCCATAGCCCTGCTGGCCAAAGCCGCCAAAGTTGTTCAGATCCTGGCGAATCTGCGAAGCGGTCACATTCATCATATCGCTCAGCTCGTTCGAAGGAATCCGTTCGACCCTGGCATTGATGAGATCCCCAAGATACCTGTAATACCGCGGTAATCTCTTTACTACCGCTTTTGAAATTTCATGCTCCGACACAATTCTTCCTCTTTTTCAGTCAATAACTTTTACAATTATACTAAACTCCAATACACGTGTCAATTATCAAAGCAATGGTTTCAGGACATATCCTGACCGGATATCCGAATCCTGCTTCTGCAAATGCGACCTGTGGCCGGCATCTACTGTTCCGATAATTTTTCCCACTTCTCATACAAGGCTTCCAGCTCCTGCGACACAGACGCCTTCTCATGACTCAATTCCATACAACGGTCTACATCTGTAAAAACCGCTTCCTGCGACAAAAGCGCATCAAGCTCGCGGTCACGCTCCTCCAGAAGAGAAATGCGATCCTCCGTCCGCTTTACCTCATTCTCAATCCGGCGCTTCTGAGCCTGCTCTTCCTTTCGTCTCGCCCAGTCTGCCTTCGATGACGAGGCAGCCGTCTCACTCTTTTCTGTCGGCGCGGCCGCGTAAATTCTGGTGAGCTCCTCCACCTTTTCAAGATAATAATCATAGTTCCCGATATAGTTGATGAGCGTCTGGTTTTTCAGCTCCAGAATTCTCGTGGCAGTCTGATTGATAAAATATCGATCATGGGACACATAGAGAACCGTACCGGTATAATTGCGCAGCGATTCTTCCAGAATCTCCTTCGATGTGATATCCAGATGATTGGTCGGCTCATCCAGAATCAGGAAATTGGCATTGGATAACATCAGCCTCGCCAGCGCCAGCCGTCCCCGCTCGCCCCCGCTCAGCTCGCTGACCCGCTTATAAACATCATCCCCCGTAAATAAAAAGGATGCCAGCACGTTGCGGATCTCCGTGTCCGTCATATCCGGATAAACATCCGAAATCTCATCAAAAAGCGTCTTTTCCATATGCAGAAGCTGATGCTCCTGGTCATAATAACCGATCTGAACATGGCTGCCAAGTGCAAGCTCTCCTGCATCCGCGCTCTCCAGCCCGTTAATAATTTTCAGAATGGTAGTCTTACCGGTGCCATTATCCCCGATAACAGCCACCTTCTCCTGTCTGTGTATATCAAAGCTGAGGTTCGAAAACAATGGATTGCCCGGCCAGGATTTTGAAAGCCCCCGCACCTTCAGCACTTCGTTTCCGCTGGTCGTCTGAGGCGAAAAACGCAGGCGCATATCCGCTTTCAGCTCTGAGGGCTTCTCCAGCACCTCCATTTTATCCAGCATTTTTTCCCTGCTCTCGGCGCGCCGGATGGACTTCTCCCGGTTAAAGGATTTCAGTCTGGCAATCACCGCCTCCTGATGCCTGATCTCCTGCTGCTGGTTCATGTACGCCTTCCACTCGGCTTCCCTGAGCTGCGCTTTTTTCTGAGCATAGGCACTGTAATTCCCCTCAAAGGTCCTCACATGCCCATTATCCAGCTCAAATATCTTTGTGACAATGCGGTTCAGGAAATAACGATCGTGCGCAACAATCAGAACCGCTTTGTCATAATTCAGCAAATAATTTTCCAACCAAGCGATCGAGGTAAGATCCAGATGATTGATCGGCTCGTCCAAAAGCAGGATATCCGGCCGGGACAGCAGAAGCTTTCCAAGCGCCACGCGGGTCTTCTGCCCACCGGAAAGCGTGCAGATCTGTTTCCCGAATTCCTCTTCTGTAAAGCCAAGCCCCTTTAATACTCCCGTAACCTCGCTTTGTACCGCATAGCCGTTGCGATTCTCAAATTCCGTGGAGATGAAGTTGTAGCGTTCCATGAGACTATCCAGACGCTCCCTGTTTTTCACCAGGTCTTCCTTTTGCTGCGGGATATTGGCGCTGTCTGAAAATACGCCTCTCTCCCCTCCGGCTTCAGAAAGATGCTTCATCTCCGCTTCCATCTCCCGCAGGCTTTGCTCCATCTGCAGCAGGTCACGCTTTACATCCAGCAGCTCTTCATATATGGTCGCCGTACTGTTCACATCCTGATGCTGCTCCAGGTAGCCCAGAGTCGCCCCTTTTGATAAAGAGATGAGTCCCTGATCCGGTTCAAGCTCACCGGCAATCATCCTGAGAATTGTCGTCTTTCCCGCTCCGTTAATACCGACGAGCGCAGCCTTCTCATGCGCTTCCAGATGAAAGGAAGCATTAGAGACAATCACATCCGTGCCAAACGACTTTGATATATTCTGACATGATAGTATCATAATAACAGGTTCCCTATTCTCTTCTACTGAGCCGATACAAACTGTGAGCCGACATAGCCTACAACGCCATTAATCCTCACTCTGGCCCAGCCGCCAAGATCCTCCAGCAGCTCAATCGAGGTACCTGCCTCATAGCTGCAGATGACCGTGTCATTCCCGTTCTCATCCACATAGTCCGCCGCGCTGCGGAAATTGCATGCCGACAGGAGTGTCCGATAATCTCCGGTGGATTCCTCCACTGCCGCCGTTGTCTCTGTCGTATCGCCAGATACCGTCTCCTGCCCCTCAATAACAATAATTTCTTCATCGGCAGAGGATGTCTCAGACACCGAAGCGGACGTTGACGTTGTCTCAGATGTCTCAGATGCAGAAGCGGTCTGCGTCTGCTGCATCGTCTCTGGCTCTGTCTCCGATTCCGTCTGCACCGTCTCCGGCTCTGTCTGCTCTGTCTCCGATTCCGTCTGTACTGTCTCCGACTCTGTCTGCTCTGTCTCTGATTCCGGCTCTGTCTCCAATTCCGTCTCGCTTTCCTCTTCAGAAAGCTCTGTCAATGCTTCCGTATCATCCACAATGACAAGGTTTTCGTCGCCAATCTCCCGATTAGAGCTCCGGTAAATATTAAAAGCAAGGATCAGCAGCACAACCACCAGCGCGATCGCAAGCCCAAGCAGCAGGAACTTAATAAAACTGATAAATCCGTCATTGTTTTTTTTCATATTATACTCCTCTTATTTCATTCATTACCAGAATTTCTCTATTGCCTTTTTGGATGCGAGTCCATACCAGATACACAAAATAAAAAAGACAACCATGCTTATCGTAGATACGTACACGTTGTAAAGCCCAATTGCATCCTGCGCCAGTCCCGCACCCCCGCAGAGCACTGCCACAATCCCGTAAACCAGCTGTTTCGTGCCGATCTCATGGATATAGCCCTCTACATCCCTGCATTTCTCAAGCTTCAGATCCTTGGGCATCATCATATTCTGCCTGAGCTCCCGGCTCCGGATCATCAGTATGTACTGGACTATAATATAGATTCCGCATCCCGCAATAAAAAGGTCAATAAGAATATAAAATGAACTGTCTGTCATCTGATTACTCCTTTCTGAGAAAATGTCTGACTGCCATTTCCATCTCATCCTTCTCGATCACAGTGTCATGAAGCACCGGAGCATTCCGGATCTCCTCAATCGCCCGCGGAACCGGTGTCCCCGCAAGCCTGTGCAGCTCATCGATCAGGGCAAAATCATCCATCACACTGTATTTTTCATCAATGGCGGCCATGACGCTACGCGCAAACTTATACGGACTGGCGGTTGAGGCAATCACTGCAGGTGTATTTTTGCAGTCCTGCGCGAATCCAGTATGGTATACGCTGGAAGCCACCGCCGTATGAGTATCCAGCACATAATCATATTGTTCGTACACACGTCTGATTTCCGCAAATGTCTGTTCCTCTGTCGCATATCCACCCGAAAAATCCTTTATTGCCGCTTTCATCTCGGCCGTCACCGAATAACGTCCTGTCAGAAGAAGCTCCCGCATCAATGATGCATTTCGGGAAGCGTCTCCTCCTGCCGCATGATAGATCAGCCGCTCCAGATTGCTCGAAATCAGAATATCCATAGACGGCGATGAAGTCAGGACGAACTCACGGTTCCGGTCATAAACGCCGGTCTGGAAGAAATCATAGAGCACCTTATTTTCATTTGACGCACAGATCAGCTTCCCAATGGGAAGACCGATCTTTTTGGCATAAAACGCTGCAAGAATATTGCCGAAATTACCGGTCGGAACTACCACGTTCATCGGTTCGCCAGCCGCAATCACCCCTTCCGAGAGAAGATGCCCATAGGAATATACATAATAAACGATCTGGGGAACCAGCCGACCGATATTAATTGAATTAGCGGAAGAAAAGCAAAACCCGTCCCTCAAAAGCTCCTCCTCCAGAGCCCGGTCAGAAAAAAGCCGCTTTACTCCGGTCTGGGCGTCATCAAAATTGCCACGAATACCGATCTCACAGGTATTATCGCCCTTCTGCGTCACCATCTGCTTCTCCTGAACAGCGCTGACTCCATCCTTAGGATAAAACACGATGATCTTCGTACCGGGTACATCGGCAAAACCGGCAAGCGCCGCCTTTCCCGTATCGCCGGATGTAGCCGTCAGGATCACAATATCATGTGTCTCATGATTTTTTCTGGCAGCAGTCGTCATCAAATACGGAAGAATGGAGAGCGCCATATCCTTAAAGGCGATCGTCGCGCCATGAAACAGCTCAAGATACCAGGCGTCGCCTGCCCTGTGAAGCGGAGCAATCTCCCGGTTGTCAAATTTATCATCATACGCCCTGCTGATGCAGTCCTTCAGCTCCTGCTCCGTGTAATCGGACAAAAAAAGCTTCATGACAGCGTATGCCGTCTCCTGATAGGACAGACCGGAAAGTGACTCCAGAGGAATGTCCAGTTCGGGAAAACGCTCCGGAACAAACAGCCCGCCATCCCCGGCCAATCCTTTCAGAATCGCCTGTGAAGCCGTCACGCGGTTATCGACATTCCTTGTACTGTTGTACATTAAATTCATATTGATATCATCCTTTTCATAGTTATAGTAAACGGCATGAGTCTTTTCATCCGAGTCTTATAATAGCACAGTAAAAAAGCCGTTGCAATGAAAAATGCAACAGCTTTTTTCTTAAAATTCAGCTAACATAATTCTGAAATGTATAGAAATCATGGCCGCCATACTCAAACAGCCAGATCAGGCTGGAATCGAACCAGGTAAGATTTGAGGTATCAGCAGCCTCCCGCGCGACAAAGAACAATGCGCCCTGGGAATAATCCTCACCGGCAAGGACCCGATCCACGGCTTCTATCGTAGTATCTGACACAGTGCAGGAATAATATCTTCCGTCTACAGTAGGCTGAAACTGCGAATCCTGCCACACAACCTCATAAACCGTATCCGGAAAATGAGAATCCTTTGTCCGGTTCAGTACAACACCGGCCACGATCATTTTACTCATCAGATCTCCGCCGGTAGCCTCCGCTTCCACAATCCGCAGCAGGGTATAATAATCCGTCGAAGACATCTGATTATTCAGAACAGCCTGCTGGGCAAAATATCCCAGCTGCTTCGCCTTCGCAGTCGCCTGCTGAAATGTCGATCTGCGAACCGCTCTTCTGTCTACGCCGCTGGCCCCCGCCAGCACATCCTCCTCTGAATCCGTCACGCTGACCACTCTCGTAATGTCCGAATAGCGCTCCATATTTGCCACGCCATTCACAACGCCCATCAGTCCGGCCTGTACTTCCTGAACAGAGCCATCTTCAGATGTTGAACTGACCGCATATACCTGGCCGCGTCCGTCAATCTGAAGCTCAGAAATCATCCATGCAGCACAGCCAACCAGAAAAACACCGAGCACCAGAAGCGCAGCCGCCCTGAGGCATCGCCAGCACTTTATAAGGTGAATGAAAGACCTTTCTCCGTTTACTAACAGCATATAAACTCTCCTGTGCATTTATTATCATAGATAAACGATCTATGACACCAGCCGCGCGATAAGCCGAAAATCACATCCGATACGCGACTCAAAATGATCCGTCTCCCCATCGGGATCATCGCATGCCCCTTATTGTTTATACCCGCCGTCTTTAAGTGTTTCCATTATATACATATCCAGTCCATATGTCAACACTTTTTCACAAAATTGTAATATTTTCTTTCGACCCGGTTCCTGCTTTTTTGCAGTTATTTTTGTAAAATTGTATCTATTTCTGTTATTTTCAGTCTAATTTTGTGATGCTCGCCAACATTTTTGAAATGTCAGACAATTTCAGCCCTTTCTAAACGATACAAATTTCCTTTATTTTCGCATTTTTTTATACGATTCAGTTAATTAACATCTCTTGTCGAATTTTTAATATTTATGTAATAT
>JAJQIE010000218.1 GCA_021199395.1 Lachnospiraceae bacterium
CTTCTGACTCCTGCGTCATTTCCCGCACAAACCCGGTAATACCCTCCGGCTCATAAAAAAGAATATCCTCTGCCGCCTCAGGTTCGCCCTTCGCGCAGCGAACTTCCATGGGCGAACCGTCCTGCAGCCGAGCGCAGCGAGTGGACGTTTCCATTCCATCGCGGACGGCAGCATCCACACGTCTGTCTACAAAATGGATTTTCAGCTCCGGATTCAGATAAGCGGTCTGATGCAGACGGCTTTTCAGCTCTGTAGCGGAGAACCAGGTTTTTTCAAAAATCTCCGGATCCGGCAGAAACTGAATCCGCGTACCCGTCTCCTTTGTCTTTCCGATCACCGGCAGCAGGCCATTTTCCAGTTCAATGACAGGGATGCCCCGCTCATATCGATCGTGATGAATTTTTCCTCCGCGCATCACCTGTACATCGAGCCATGTCGATAATGCGTTGACGACAGAGGAGCCAACACCGTGAAGCCCGCCGCTGGTCTTATAAGCCGAACCGTCGAATTTTCCGCCCGCATGCAGCGTCGTAAAGACAAGACGCTCCGCCGACATTCCCTTTTCGTGCATACCGACCGGAATCCCGCGTCCGTTGTCCTGCACGGTCGCAGAACCGTCCTTCTCCAGATAAACCTCAATCTGGCTGCAATACCCCGCAAGATGCTCATCTACAGAATTGTCTACGATCTCATAGATCAGATGATTGAGTCCCTTGCGCGATACGCTGCCGATATACATACCAGGGCGCTTGCGCACCGCTTCCAGTCCCTCCAGGACGGATATGCTGCTCGCGTCATAGGTGTCATTGGTCTTCGCCATTTTTGTATTGCTTCCTTTCTGCTTATCAGTATTTCTCAACCACTTCACCGCGCTTTTTATAGACAGAGTTCGCCGGTACGACCTCCCGCACAGACGAGAGCGGATAGATATTCGAGCGCGGTCCGATGACTGTACCCGGATTCAGAACAGAACCGCATCCCACTTCCACTTCATCCCCAAGCATCGCGCCGAATTTTTTCAGTCCGGTTTCCATGCGCTGTGTGCCGTCCTTTACTACAACCGGCTTTTTGTCGGACTTTACGTTTGACGTAATAGAGCCTGCTCCCATATGCGCTTTATAGCCAAGAATCGAATCGCCGACATAATTGTAATGCGGCACCTGCACTTTATTAAAAAGTATTACATTTTTCAGCTCCGTCGAATTTCCCACAACAGCGCCCTCGCCGACAATCGCATTGCCGCGGATAAACGCGCAGTGGCGAATCTCCGCATTTTTCCCAATAATCGCCGGGCCGTGGATAAAGGCGGTCGGCGCTACGGTCGCGCTTCTCGCGATCCAGACGTCCGCGCCGCGTTTTTCATATTCCTCCTCCGATAATGTATTGCCGAGCTCAATAATAAACGCGCTGATCTTTGGCAGCACCTCCCAGGGATATTCCGCGCCCTCGAACAGATTCTTCGCAATCGTTTCATCCAGATTATAGAGATTCTTTATTTTACAGGTTTCCATAATTCATTCCTCCTGATTGTCAAAATTTATGCGCCTTCCCTTTTTTATAATATTTTGCAGCCTCATCAAACAGCGGACGCATCGAAAGCGAATTATTAATCGAAAGAACCGCGTCTGTGCGCGACCGGATAAAATCCTCCAGCTTCCCCATATATTCATCGCTCGTGATCGTTCCCTCCGCCACATAGGTAAGGCCTTTTTCCCAGCTGGCGGTGAGCTCCGGGTTCAACAGGGAGCGAATGGAATAATACACCACATCGTGAATCATCTCTCCCTGGAGAGTCGGCGTCAGGATCTGCGTCTTTTTATTCAGTGCAATATAGTCATTGGAAACCAGCTTTTTCAGGATTTCGGCGCGTGTAGCGCTCGTGCCGATCCCGCTTCCCTTTATCTGGGCGCGCAGCTCCTCATCCTCAATCAGCTGGCCGGCGTTTTCCATTGCCAGAATCATCGAACCGGAATTATAGCGTTTGGGCGGTGAAGTCTCGCCCTCCCGGATTCCAAGGGAACGGACGGACAGCTGCATTCCCCTGCGCAGTCCCTTCAGAGCATCAAGCAGATCCGTGCCATATTCCGATTCCGTGTTTTCTGATATACCGCCATTTTTATTTTCATTTTCTGCCGCACTATATGAAGCGTCCTCGCTCTCGCCACCCGAAAGCAGAGCAGGGCGGTTTTGCTGCTCGGATTTCTTTCTTCGGTCGTTTGGGTTGCCCGCCACTTTAAAGTAGCCCTCAGACAGCAGCACCTTAAAGGAATAGAAAAACCGCTCTTTTTCCATAACCGTCACCATGCTGACCCGCTGAAATTCGGCAGCAGGATAAAAAATACTCAAAAATCTTCGCACAATAGCGGCGTACACGCCGTAGCCATGTCCCTTCAGAGAACCCAGAGCGCCTAAGCCCTGTCCGGTCGGAATAATCGCATAGTGATCGGTAATCTGCTTATCATTGACATATCTCGTCCGGGCGATTGTCTTATATGAGCCGCCGGAGAGGATTTCCTCCGCATATTCCGCGGCGGGAGGAAATTTTTTCAGACCAGAGATGTTTTTAGAAATTTCTTTTGCGACCGCTGTGGAAAGCACCCTGGCGTCCGTTCGCGGGTAGGTGACAAGCTTTTTCTCATATAATTCCTGAACAATCCTGAGCGTCTCATCCGGGCTGATTTTGAACATACGCGAGCATTCATTCTGTAATTCAGCCAGATTGTAAAGCAGCGGCGGATTCTTTTTTTCTTTCTTTTTTTCAATAGAATCTATCCGCGCCGTCTCGCCGCCCGAAGCCGGAAGCATATTATCCGGCAGGGAAGCCTGTCCGGGAGCTGTCTTATGATTTTGCCCGATAAGCCCCGCGCTTAGCGGCATCAGTCTGAAAATCAGCGCTACGGCGTCCTTTTTATCGCGAAATCCATTCTCCTTATATAGCTTGGGCGAGAGATACAGGTCTGAGCCTTCCACCGCGCGAAATTCGCCCTCCAGCAAATGCCCCTGAAGGTCAATGCCCTGCACGACCCGGTAAAACGGGGTCTTTACGAACTGGCGGATTTCACGCTCACGCCGCACGACCATGCCCAGCACGCAGGTCATCACGCGTCCAACCGATATGACCGCATATTTTTTCCCAAGATAATTTGAGATCGCATTGCCATATTTCAGGGTCAGGAGACGCGAGAAATTAATTCCCATCAGGTAGTCTTCCTTCGCGCGAAGATAGGCGGCGGAGGCCAGATTGTCATACTCCGAAAGATCCTTCGCATCCTCGATCCCCCTGTGGATTTCCTCCTCAGTCTGGGAATCAATCCAGACGCGTAAGCGCTTCTTGCCATGTACCTTCGCTTCCTGTTCAACCAGCCGATAGATATATTCTCCTTCCCGTCCGGAATCCGTGCATACATAAATCGTATCCGTATCCCTGCGGTTCAGAAGGCCGCTTACAACTGTAAACTGTTTTTTCACAGAGGGAATTACTTCGTACAAAAACTGCTCCGGAAGAAACGGCAGGGTATCCAGGCTCCACTTCTTATATTTGGGGTCATATACCTCCGGATAGCTCATAGTCACAAGGTGTCCGACGCACCAGGTCACCACATAGGAATCCGATTCCAGATAGCCGTCGCCGCGTCTCATGTTTTCTTTTAATGCCTTTGCAAATTCCTGCGCCACGCTCGGTTTCTCCGCAATGAACAGTGATTTTGCCATTCATACCCTCCTCTTTATAATTGCAGCATATATAATGAAGCCGCCGCAAAATACACGACAGCTTCATTATAGTTTTTTCTTTTCTTTTTTGCAATCGTATTTTTCACCCCGGCCAAACTGTTTGGCCTCGGTGTAACCTGCAACAATTTATTTCAAATGTAAGTGGGACGATAAGCCGGGTTATGTCGTGAGTGATCATCTATCTGGACCTGTCGTTGCCGACAGGCTCTAGCGACCTACCTGAAGCTGGCGGGCAGCCTGATGGTTCTCTTTCGCTTCTATGCGGTCTTGCTTCGGATGGGGTTTACATATGCCGCTTCTGTTACCAGATCTGTCACGCTCCCGAAGAGCACTGACATAAAACACGCCTTCACGTGTTCTTTAAGCGCGGTAGTCTCTTACACTGCCCTTCCACCCTTACCGTTCCAAAAGCTGCTTCGCCACTCATGCGTATTCCGCATCGAGTCTGCAAAGCGTTCTCCCGGACCGGCGGTACATTTCTGTTGCACTATCCCTGGAGTCGCCTCCGCCGGACGTTATCCGGCATCCCTGCCCTGTGAAGCCCGGACTTTCCTCGACTGGTATCTTTCGATGGGTTCACCCTTCCCGCAACGACGGGACATTTCTATCGATACGCCCTCCACGCAGCGAGCTATACAGCGAACAGGCCAGCCGCGACCACTTGTCCCGCTTACGCGGCGTATTTTATCACAAACCCGCTTTTTTGTAAATCATTTAATTTCCCAAAAAGGCGGCAGAGATGGATCCCCGCCGCCTGATCGCGTTTTTTCTGATTACTTCCAGATTCAGGGAATGATTTCGCCCTCCGTGTAGAATCCCCTTGTCCTCTGATCCGTTTCTTTGGTTTCCCTGACATAAAATTCCCCGGTCAGGCGAATATCCTGACTGGAAGCTCCTACCAGAACACAGTATTTCCCTTTCTCAACCACCCATTTCATATTCTCATCAAGGAATGACGCCTGAGATGCTTTCATACAAAAGCGAATTGTTTTTCTCTCGCCTTTGCGCAAAGGCACGCGGCAAAAGCCCGCAAGCTCACGCTCCGGTCTTACCATGCTTGCCGTCTCATCGCTGAGATAAAACTGAACCACCTCATCGCCGTCATATTCACCTGTGTTCTCCACATCGACCGTAAAAGCGATCTCGTCCTCACTCCCGATCTCCGTGTTCTTGATCTGAAGGTTCGAATAAGTAAATTCCGTATAGGATAATCCATGCCCAAAATAGTAGAGCGGGAATGCGGTGTCATTTATGTATCCGTTTGGGTTCCGTATCATTCCAGTATGTCCAGCGCCCACGTATCCGCTGCCACGCGGAAGGGAATAGTAAACAGGAAGCTGCCCCACGTTTCTGGCCGCGGTCACAGGCAGACGCCCGGACGGGCTGTACGCACCGAAGAGCAGCTCGCAAAGAGCCTTCCCGCCCTGCTCTCCGGGCTGCCAGACCTCAAGTATCGCGTCGAAGTGTGACGCTACATACTCATTTGAGAGCGGACGCCCGTCAAAATGCAGTACAACTGTCTTTTTCCCAAGCGCATAGATTTTTCTCGCAAATTCCTCCTGTCTCCCCGGAAGTCCGATATTGGTTGAATCAACACCCTCCCCGACAGTAGAGGTTACGCCCCAGCCGTTTTTGCCGCCAAGGGTAAGCAATACAAGATCCGCTTCAGCGGCACAGTCCAGAGCCGTCTCCATTTCACCCAGATCGCTTCCGGCACAATTGATCCCCCTTGCGCAGCGAACCTGCGCATCAGGAAGATATTCCTTCACAGACTGGTACAGGCTCTTTGTATCGGGAAATTCCCTGCGGATCCTTTTCTCGATCCTCGGAGAACAGTCCCGCACCCTGCCCGGACAGCTTTGCTCGATATCATACACGATCAGTCCAGGCTCTTCAAAAATCTGACCGTCTTCTTCTCTGGTCATTGTCATATCAATAACCGCGGGATAGGAAAATGTTCCAAAATAGCTTCTGACACTGTCCGCGTGAGGTCCAACGACAGCAATACGAAGACCTTTTTCACGCTTCAGCGGCAATGTATGATTCTGATTTTTCAGCAGAATCACGCTTTCCCTGGCGAGCTTCTCATTGATAAGCTTTACCTCCGGAGCCTCGACAGACGCACGGAAAAGCTCCCTGTCCGGATACGGATTTTCAAACAGCCCCAGACGGAATTTCAGTGTCAGAACCCTTTTTACCGCGGCATCTACCGCTTCCATCGTAAGCCGTCCTTCCTCGATTTCCCTTTTCAGCTCATAGGTATAGCCCTTGGGACGCGGGTATTCTACATCAAGTCCGGCCTTCAGTGCACGGACGCCTGCCTCCGTGAAGGTGTCCGCTACATGAAACGGATCAACCAGCCGGTCCACCGCAATATAGTCAGACACAGCAATTCCTTCAAAGCCGAGCTCGCCCCTCAGTATTGTTGTCAGAAGCTTATGGGACCCGGAAACCGGCTCTCCGTTCAGAGAACAGTAGGAGGTCATCACGCCCGGAAGCCCACATTCTGTGATTGCCGCCTGAAAAGGCTTACAGTGTGTTTCCAGCAGGCTTCTCTCAGGGATCGGATTACCGCCCATGTTCAGGCCGCCATCCGTAACACCATGCCCGACAAAGTGTTTTGCCGTAGCCGCTACGCCCTGGCTCAGGTCGTCAGACTGCAGCCCCGCTATAAATGAGCATCCGATAGCCGATGCGAGCGCGGGATCCTCGCCGTAGGTTTCCGTCACTCTCCCCCACCGCGGATCACGGGAAATATCCAGCACCGGTGAGAGCGCCTGGCGGAATCCGACAGCAAACATCTGCTGCCGGATCACGTCTCCCATTTCCCGTACAAGAGTATCATCAAAAGTTGATGCCTGACCGATCGCGCTCGGAAATACAGTCGCACCTGTGAACTGTCCTCCCGCTGACGCTTCGCAATGAATCAGCGCCGGTATACCAAGCTCCGTCTCTTCTGTCAAAAACTTCTGCAGCCGGTATACATATTCCATAATCGGTTCTACACTGTCTGCCACAGTGAAAGCGCCCACATGTCCGATCCCCTGCGGCACATATTCCTTAAAATCAGGAATATCCTCTGAAATCGTCACCAGACAGGTGATCTGGTCAATCTTTTGTTCAAAGCTCATGCGGGACATTAAATCTTCAACGCGCTCCTCAATCGGCCGCGATGCATCTTTATATATCATAGCGCTGCCCCTTTTTACAATTTTGATGTACTGCTTCTGTCTCTTTGAATTACTCTGTCTCAGCCTCTGCGTCATCGCTCAGATAGTCAGCGACATTATCAATTGTCACTTCCTCAAACGGAACCTTTACATCTTCAATATCCGCCGGATCCTCTCCATCGCGGATGCTGGCAAATACTTCCGCCCCGGCCTGTGCCTGCGCTCTCGCGTTCTGGAGAACTGTCATGCTCATTTCGCCGGCCTGTACAGATTCAAGAGCCGCATCGCTTCCGTCAATTCCAATCACAATCACGCCGTCCAGTCGATCCGCGGACTTCAGGGCTTCGATTACGCCAAGAGCAGCATCATCATTCTGGCACACAATCGCGTCAAACGATTCAAAAGCCTGCATGCAGTCTTCCGCTGTGCTCATTCCCAGATCCTTCTGATTCTCTACATTGTACTCCGCAAGGATTTCAATATCATCCCTCTCTGCAAGCGTATCCTCAAGTCCTGCCTTGCGGTCAATATACTGCTGATCGTTTGGCGTCCCCGTGAAATACAGGATCTGCGCGTTCTCCGGCAGAGTTTCAAGCAGATACTCGCCCTGCACAACGCCCGCGTCGTAGTTTTCGGAGCCGATGTAAATATACTTTTCATAATCGTCCCCGCCTGTTACGGACGTCAGGAATGTCACATAAGGCAAATCCGCGGCAATCGCAGCCTCAAGAGCCGGAACGGAACCATCCAGATCATTACTGATCGCTGAGACAACGTCTGCACCCTGAACAATAAAGTCATCGATCTGTCCATTCTGTACGTTGGTGTCTCCTCCGGCATCTGTCACCACGATCGACATCCCAAGCGCTTCCGTCTCTTCCTTGAGATATTTGCGGAATGTCGCGCAATAGTCATAGGTATCACTGTTGTTTGCGAACCCTACCAGAAAATCCTCTTCCGCAAGTACCGGACCTGACATTGAAAATGCCACTGCTCCTGCCATCATTATCGCTGTTACCTGTTTCTTCATGCTTCTTTCCTCCTTCATGATATTGGTTTTTATTTGCAGAGACCGCCGCAGGCGAATATCGCTCCGGCAGCCCCGTACTGCTCACTGACTCTTTTTGTCTTCCTTTGTTTTCATGTCAATTGTCACCGCTCCTGCAATCAGCACGCCCTTCACAATTAGCTGATACTGTGTCGATACGTGGAGCAGGTTCAGAATATTATTGATCAGACCGACGATGATCGAACCGATCAGCGCGCCCGTAACGGTTCCGATCCCGCCAAGGAAGCTGGTCCCGCCGACAACTACCGCAGTGATCGCGTCAAATTCATAGCCGTCGCCAACGCTGGGCATACCGGCCATCAGTCTTGCCATCAGCACAACGCCGGCCAGCCCGACAAACGCTCCGCTCAGCGTGAATATTTTTCGTTTCTCATGGTTCACACGCACGCCGGAGGCGATTGCCGCTTTTTCATTTCCGCCAATCGCGTAGATATTGATACCCAGCTGTGTATATTTCATAATCACAGCTACGATCGCCACGGCCGCAAACATAATCACTACCGGAACCGGTATCGGGCCGATGCTGCCCTGTCCGAGAAAACGAATCTTTGTGACACCGCCGATTGATTTTCCATTTGTATACAGCTGAACAATTCCCTCTGCGACATTTGTCATTGCCAGCGTCGCTATAAATGGCTGCAGTTTAAACTGCGTAACCATGAATCCATTGAGCCATCCCGCTGCCATTCCGATCAGGATCCCGACCACGATCGCAAGCGGAACGCTCCCCGTCGCCACCAGCACGCCCGCTGAAAAACACATGGACGTCGTGCAGACAAGTCCGGCGGAAAGATCAATCATACCGGATACGATCAGCATTGTCTCACCGCAGGCAATAATCGTCACAACGGATATCTGCTTGAGTATATTGAGCAGGTTCTGCGGCTTTAAAAAATTCTGATTGATCAGCGCAGAGGCGATGAACAGGATTACCAGAATGATAATAATGCCGTATTTTCGATAAATCGTACTAAGCTTCATTTTCTGCTGAGTGTCTTTCATAATTTCTGTCCACCTCCACAATCTTTTTCATGATCAGATCCTGTGTCGCTTCTTTGCTTGACAGCTCGCCAGCACACTTGCCGTTCGCGATCACCATAATACGGTGACTCATCGACAGCACTTCCGGCATATCTGACGAAATCAGTAAAATAGCCATTCCCTGAGCGGCCAGCTCCACGATCAATCGATAAATTTCCTGTCTGGCCCCGACGTCAATTCCTCTGGTCGGTTCATCAAGGATCAAAACGCTGACATCCCTGACAAGCCATTTCCCCAATACCAGCTTCTGCTGGTTCCCGCCGCTGAGCGTTCCGACCAGCGTGTCAATTCCGGGTGCTTTGATATCCAGCCTCTCATAAATATCCGTCACGTTTTTCTGGATTTTCGGTCCATCCAGGATCCCATGTCTGGTAAACAGATCCTCATTCGCGAGAACTACATTCTCACGGATCGACCTCACGCCGACAAAACCATATTCCGCCCGATCCTCCGTCACCATTGCGATACCGTGGTTCACAGCGTCCCGGATATCCCGGATCTGGCACGGCTCTCCATCTATCCGTATTTCTCCCGAATCATATCTGTCCATCCCAAATATGGCACGGGCGATTTCGCTTCTCCCGGCGCCCATCATGCCCGCAAAGCCCAGGATCTCTCCTGCGTGAAGGGTAAAGCTGATATTTTCGAAGACTCCTTCGCTGTTCAGATTCTTTACCTCAAGGACGGTGCGTCCTGCCGCGCTGGTAAGCGGCGGATAGATTTCCTGTACCTCCCGGCCCACCATCATCGATATCATCTGATCCTGGTCAATATCAGTCAGTCTGCCTGAGCCTATATACTGCCCGTCCCGCAGTACCGTATAGTCATCGCAGAGCTCAAATACCTCATCCAGCCGGTGAGAGATAAAGACAAAAGCAATTCCCTTTTCTTTCAGCTCGCGTATCTTGTCAAAGAGAATCGCCGTCTCCATCCCGGTCAGAGCGGAGGTGGGCTCGTCCATAATCAGAACCTTTCCATTCCTGGAAACCGCCTTGAGTATCTCTATCATCTGCCTCTGCGCGACGCTGAGATCTCCCATTTTTGTGTCCTGGCCATAATCCAGTCCCATGAAGGAAAGCCAGTATGCGGAATCCTCCGCGCGCTTTTTCTTGTCCACAAATCCGTGTACCTTTGGCTCCCGCCCCAGATACAGATTCTCAGCAATCGTCAGCTCCGGGACAAAATTCAGCTCCTGAGAAACGATCGCAATACCGAGGTCAATCGCATCCTTTTCACTTTTCAGATGAACCTCCCTGCCCTGATAGATCACTTCTCCGTCGTAATTTTTATATGTACCTGATAAAATCTTCATCAGGGTACTTTTGCCCGCGCCGTTCTCACCAAGAAGCGCGTGGATGCATCCGGCGCGGATATCCATATTCACACCGTCCAGCGCAACTACCCCCGGAAACTCCTTGCGAATATTTCTCAGCTCTACAACAACCTCGTTATTCAATATTTCACCTCCAGTCACCAGCTCCGCCAGATATTTGACAGGATCATTGCTTACCTGAGCGGAGATGTTTAAACGTTTTATCAACTATTTGCCACCAAAATTTTAATTTTCTCTTTTTTATATTGCTATCATAACAAACAAATTTCAAAATATCAACAATAATTTTACAATTTTCACAATTATTTTTTCGTCATTTTTTGTTTAAACGTTTTATCTAAATTCCGCTCGCGCCTGTGCACAGAACAAAATGGGCAAGCATTCGGGGCATCATATTTGCAGCGATGCAAGCAGCGGGGTATTAAACCCGTGAGCGAATAAAAACGCGAAGCAGAGTCCTCATTCTGCTTCGCGTCCATATCTGGCCGTACTTCCCTTCACCAGTAAGGTTGGCCGATAATTGATGATCATTCTTTTCTTATCCTTCCCCTCGAACCGTTCAACCGCCTCTATCATTTTTTTCCCGATGAGCTGTCCCATTTCTTCCGCCGGCACATTCAATGTGCTTAAAGGCACCTCAAGAGAGTCTCCAAAAGGAACATTGTCGCACCCGATCACTGACAGGTCGTCCGGAATCCGCACCCCATACATGCGCGCGCTCTGATAAATGCCAAAAGCCATCTCATCATTCATTGAAAAAATGGCGCTGACACGTTTGCCCAGCAGATATGACAGGGACTGTTTTCCACTTTTTAATGTATAGTTTCCTTTGTAGATAAGCTCCTCATCAAAAGGAATCCCTTCTTCCGCCAGGGCTTTGCTGTATCCATCCAGACGATCCTGCGTCACCTTAAAATCCTGCGTACCTGCGACGCATCCGATCCGGCGGTGTCCAAGCTCCAGAAGATGACGGGTTGCCAGATACGCGGCTTCATTATAATCAAAGACAACGTCTATACCGCCACAGGAAAACCCACTCTCATCCATTGTGATCACTGGAATGCCCAGGCGATCCATGTATTCCCGGAGCTGTTGTCGTTCACACTCCACAGGTTCGTCCTTCGCGCAGCGAACCTCCATGGACGAACCGTCCTGCCGACGAGCGCTGCGAGGGGGCGTTTCCACAGGTTCGTCCTTCGCGTAGCGAACCTCCATGGACGAACCGTCCTGCCGACGAGCAATGCGAGGGGGCGTTTCCACAGGTTCGTCCTTCG
>JAJQIE010000137.1 GCA_021199395.1 Lachnospiraceae bacterium
ATCTAAGACCAAGCCTTTTGTGGGAGTGGCGAATTATATTGCTGCATTCAGTGACTCCGCGTACTGGACGGCGCTGGGCAGAACCGCGATCTACACAGTGATTGCAGTTGTCTTTGTAAATATTGTGGCGTTCCTGCTTGCGTATCTGGTTACGAGCGGGATCAAAGGACAGAACTTCTTTCGCGCGGGCTTCTTTATCCCGAACCTGATCGGCGGCATTGTACTGGGCTATGTGTGGAAGTTTGTATTTAACCGTGCGCTCGTATCGCTGGGAACCTCGCTTTCCATCGGAGCGCTCTCTACCAGCTGGCTGGCGACGACGGGCGGCGCAATGCTTTGTCTGATCATAGTTTCCGTATGGCAGTATGCCGGATACATGATGCTGATCTATGTGGCGGGCTTCATGAGTGTGTCAAAGAGCCTGATGGAAGCCGCGCAGATCGACGGCTGTACGAAATCTCAGGCGATGAAGAATGTCACGATTCCGCTGATGCGGTCTTCGTTTGTACAATGCATATTCCTGACTCTGACACGCTGCTTCATGGTATACGATGTGAACCTTTCCCTTACCAACGGCGAACCGTTCAACAGTTCCGTGCTTGCGGCAATGCATGTGTACAACCAGGCATTTACTTATAAGAACTATGGAACCGGCCAGGCAGAAGCTCTGATTCTGTTTGTGATCTGCGCAGTCGTAGGCGTGACGCAGGTATATATCGGTAAGAAAGGGGAGGTGGAAGCATAATGGATGCAAACGCAAAAGCAGCTCGTAAGAAAAAAATCACGCATGCAATCCTCTGGATTGTGCTTCTGCTTCTGTTTCTCGTTTTTATTTTCCCGTTCCTGCTTGTCCTGATCAATGTGTTTAAGACCAAGGCGGATATTACGATAGCGCCGCTATCTCTGATTGGTTCGCATGGTTTTACTTTGGAGAACTTCCCGAACGCAATGCAGAAAATGAATTTCTGGGTGGTGTTTAAGAATTCTCTCATTGTAACGACCAGCTCGACGGTACTGACGCTTCTGTTTTCCGCGATGGCTGCTTTCGTCATCGTCCGGAACAACTGGAAAGCATGCGCGCTTCTGTTTACCGGAATGATCGCTTCTATGGTGATTCCGTTCCAGGTGCTGATGATCCCGCTGGTATCTCTGTACGGCGGTATCTTTGGAGTCCTGAACAGCCGTGTTACCCTGATTTTAATGCACACCGGTTTTTCTGTTTCCATGGCGACCTTCATGTTCCACGGTGCGATTCGCACCAACATTCCTCTTGAGCTGGAGGAGGCGGCGCTGATGGATGGCTGTACGAGATGGCAGACCTTCTGGAAAATTGTTTTTCCGCTGCTGAAGCCGACAATCGCGACAGTCGCGATCATTGACGCGATGGCATTCTGGAATGACTATCTCCTTCCGAGCCTGGTGCTGGGGCGCAAGGAGCTGTATACGATTCCGATTGCAACACAGGTATTCTATGGAACCTATTCAACAGATATCGGCATGGTTATGGCGGCTCTGCTGCTGGCGATGCTGCCGATCCTGATTCTATATCTTTTCCTGCAGCGTTACATCGTCGAGGGCGTTACATCCGGAGCTGTGAAGGGATGATGGTACAGACAGGGGTGAGAGCATTCTCCCGGCCCGATTACGGCGAATGAATGACTGGTCGGCGGACCGTAAGAATGTATCGCAGAGATTATCAGGACGCGGCGGGAATACACGGGTGTATTTTTGCCGCGTTTTTGATTTTCTGCGATAACAGGGACTTAAAACGTGCGCCAGTGGCACACGATAGCTGCGCGGGCATGGGATTAAAAACGCCTCCGGCTCGATTATACAGACTAGAGGAGAAGTGGCATGATTTATACAATGGATTTGAACGCAGCTTATCTGGGACTTCCGGTGAAGACAGGGAGAGAAAGCTCTGTCCTTGAGATTTATGCTGAAGGTGAAAAAAGGTATGAGCTGGCCGTTCCGGAGCTTTGCGGGGAAGACTGTGATTATTATTGCTGGCTGCGGCTTTCGGACTGTGCCGGAAAACGGATTGCGCTGAAGGGTGATCTGAACGAATCGTTTTTTGAGCAGATCCGGCAGACGGATCAGGTCGAATATGAGCCGATTACGCGGCCTTTGCTTCATTTCACCGCGGAGCGCGGGTGGATCAATGATCCGAATGGTATGGTGTACCACAATGGGGTCTTCCACCTGTTTTTCCAGTACAACCCGGCTGACACTAAGTGGGGCAACATGTCCTGGGGACATGCGGTAAGCACGGACTTCCTGAATTTTCTGCAGACAGATACGGTGCTGCTCCCGGATGAGCACGGCGCTGTGTATTCCGGCAGCGGCATTGTCAATGAGCACGGAATGTCTGAGTTTCCTGAGAACGCGCTTGTATTCTTTTATACCGCTGCCGGCGGTGAGACTCCGTGGAGTGAAGGACGGGCATTTACACAGCGGATCGCGGTGAGCACGGATGGCGGAAGAACGCTGAAAAAGCTGCCGCGGGAGGCGGTGGGCGTGACTGGACGGGATTCGAGAGATCCGCAGGTATTCTGGCATGATGCGTCCAAAGGCTATATAATGGCGCTCTGGATACAGGGGGAAGAAATAGCGCTGCTGCGATCAGAAAATCTGCAGGACTGGGAAATGACCGACCGTTTTTCTCTGCCGGGCGCGTTTGAATGCCCCAACCTGATCTGTCTGCAGGCGCAGGAGAAAAAACAGTGGGTACTGGTTGTCGCGGACGGCTCCTATTATTTCGGAGAATTTGACGGCTATCGGTTTGCCTCGGATGGAGTGCGCAGGAGCACATATCTCACCGCTCTTCCCTACGCCGCCCAGGCAGCTTTCGTTGAGGATCCGCCGGAAGCGGAGCGCGCTGTCCTGATTCCCTGGCTGCGCACGAGGAACAGCGGAAAGCTCTATACCGGCGCTATGGGGCTGCCACGGGAGCTGGGGCTTGTGAGGCGAAACGGTACATTTTTGCTTCAGATGCGTCCGGTGCGCGAGTATGGAGAGACGAGACAGAAGCTTGCGTCCTGCGAGGTGAAAAATGGAAGGATTCGGAGGACGGGTGCTGCGCCCGACGAGGGATTTTTCCTGGAGACGGATGGCGGGATTACCCTTGAGATAAAGAGGGAAGCCGTGACGGAGCTGGTTTTTGAGCCGACAGAGGGACAGGCGACGGTAGACTTTTTCGGACAGACGGTAAGCGTGGAGCGGGATGCGATCCTGTTTGGAGAGGAGCGGACGGCTTTGCCGGAAGCTTTTTCAAGGCTTCACATTCTGATTGACCGTCAGATTATCGAGGTGTATGGGAATGACTATACAAGGACTGCGTATTATGAGACCGGCGCGGATGAGCTGACGGGATTTATCCGCGTGACTGGCTGTATGGGAGAATTGGAGGTGTATCAATGGAAGCAGCGGTACGAAACCGCGGGGAGCGAATCGTAAAAGAATATCCGGTGGTGAAAAGGGCTCCATACCGCGGGAAGCGAATCACAAAAATCAGTGGGACGACGACAGAGAAGGAACCCCTGGATTCGACCTGGCAGAAGCGATTTGAACGCCATATGGATGAGCTGCGCTGGCTGTATATGGAATTATACAACAACGGATCTATGTTTGCGGAGCTGTGCGGCCAGATGGAGCGGTTTTATCAGGAGAGAGGGGCAGCCCTGAAGAAACTGGATCAGGCGCGGGAGAACGATCCGGGCTGGTACAGGCAGAATGATATGCTGGGCATGATGTTCTATATTGATAATTTTGCCGGTAATATGGAGGGAGTGAAGGAGCGGCTGGATTATATTGAAGCCTGCGGCGTAAATTATATTCACCTGATGCCGTTTCTGGATACGCCGGCGGGGCGGAGTGACGGCGGCTATGCCGTAGCGGATTTCCGGAAGGTGCAGGAGAAGCTTGGCGCGATGGAGGATCTCGATGCCCTGACAGTGGAGTGCCATAAAAGAGGCATCAATATCTGTATGGACTTCGTCATGAACCATACTTCAGAAGACCACGAGTGGGCGAAGCGGGCGCGCGCGGGTGAGGGCGAATACATGAGCCGGTATTTTTTCTTTGACAACGCGAATATTCCGTCCGAGTTTGAAAAAACGGTGCCGCAGGTGTTTCCGACCACGGCACCGGGCAATTTTACCTGGCTTCCGGATATCGGGCATTATGTCATGACGACATTTTACCCGTATCAGTGGGATCTGAATTACCGGAATCCGCGGGTGTTCAATGAGATGATGTACAATTTTATGTATCTGGCGAACCAGGGCATAGACATTATCCGCATCGACGCGGTTCCGTATATCTGGAAGGAGCTGGGAACCTCCTGCCGGAATCTGCGCCAGGTGCATACGATTGTGCGGCTGATGCGTATGATAGCAGAGATTGTATGTCCGGGGGTATTGCTGCTTGGGGAGGTGGTCATGGAGCCAGAAAAGGTAGGGCCTTATTTTGGAACAGTGGAAAAACCGGAATGCCACATGCTCTACAATGTGACGACGATGGCGACCACCTGGCACACTGTGGCGACCCGCGATACACGTCTGCTGAAAAAACAGCTCGATATCGTGAGCTCGCTTCCCAAGGATTATACGTTTCTGAATTACCTGCGCTGCCACGACGATATCGGCTGGGGGCTTGACTATGGGTTTCTCGCGCAGGAGGGAATTGATGAGCGCGCCCATAAGCAATATCTGAATGCGTTTTTTGAGGGGAAAACGGGGGCGAGCAACAGCCGCGGCGAGCTTTACAACGCGGATCCTGTGACCGGGGACGCGCGGTTTTGCGGGACGACGGCTTCCATGTGCGGTATTGAAAAGGCCGGTTTTGAACAGGACGACGCGGCGATGGAGAAGGCGATTCAGCTGGATGTGATGCTGCACGCGTATATGTTCATGCAGTCAGGGATACCGGTTCTCTACGGCGGAGATGAGATCGGACAGGTGAATGATTATACCTACAAGGAAAACGCAGAGAAAGCCGATGATTCCCGCTATATTCACCGCGGAGCGATGCGCTGGGATCTGGCAAAGCGTATTGACGATCCGGATACGGTAGAGGGTCGGGTTTTTCATCGCCTGAAGGAGCTCGAAGAGATCCGGAAAAGGGAAAAGGCGTTTGTATCCCGCGCGGATATGTGGACGGTGGAGACCTGGGAGAAAAGCGTTCTTTGCATCGGAAGATATTTCGACGGGGACAAGCTGCTTGGACTCTTTAACTTCAGTGAGTATGACAAAACAGCATGGATCAACGAGACAGACGGACGGTATCTGGAGCTGCTGTCCGGAAAGACAGGGAAAGCGTCCGGGGTAACTATTCCCGCATATGGATTTTATTATCTGAAAAAAATATGATTACAGAGTGTTATTATGCAAAATGACAGTTGACTTTTCTGATGATGTGGCATATGATAGGCAGTAGCTAAGGAATGTAGTGATTCCATGTGGCAAAAAAGCGAACGCCTTAGAGAGTGTGGTCTCTGAGGCGTTTTTGTATGAACTGGCATAAATAATATAAGATACAGGGGGGGTTATATGTCCATTTGGATCGATGAACAGAAAAATTTAATTACAATCCATACAAAACACAGCACTTATCAGATGGCAGTGGGCAGATATGGACATTTGCTGCATTTGTATTATGGGAAACGGCTTGCTCCCTGCGGCACGGGCGTGTACGAGGGGACGGAAACGGGGAGCAGGGATAAGGAGAGCTGTGGTGCAGATCCTGGGGCTTTGGATATGCGCTATCTGCTGACCTTTTATGACCGCGGATTTTCCGGAAATCCGAATGACGCGGGGACGGATCGCACATATTCACTGGATGTGCTTCCGCAGGAATATCCCTGCCTTGGCACGGGAGATTACCGGAGCGCTGCGCTGCAGCTTGCTAATGAGGACGGAGTGAGAGGCTGTGACCTGCGCTACAGATCCGCGCGGGTAGTGGATGGCAAATACGGGATTCCGGGATTGCCCGCGGTATATGCAAATGAGCGGGAAACCACAGTGGCAGCGAACGGGCAGGGCAGAGTAAGAACGAACGCCGCCGCGGAAAGGGCGGAAACGAATGCCGCCACAGAAAGGGCGGAAACGAACGTCGCCGCGGAAAGGGCGGAAATGAACGCTGCCGCGGACAGGGAAGCGCAGGAAAGCCAGCCTGGTGCCGGGAAGGATATGAGCCCTGGGACCGGGAGGAAGGATGCTCAGTCGGATGCGGCTCAGACGCTGGAGATCATACTGGAGGATCCGGTGCTTAATGTTGAGGTGACACTGCTCTACGGTGTGCTCGCGGACAGCGATGTGATCACGCGGGCGGCCAGAATACGCAATTTTGGCGAAAAGACGGTGTACATTGAGAAAGCGGCAAGCTGCTGCGTCGATTTCCTGTATGGTGAATTTGACCTGATCCATTTCCATGGGAGGCATGGGATGGAGCGGCAGCCTGAGCGAATTCCGCTTTCCCGCACGGAGCAGGTACTGCAGAGCCGCCGCGGCGCTTCGAGCCATCAGCAGAATCCGTTTTTTATCCTTGCGTCGCGGGATGCCGGGGAGAGCGCAGGGGAATGTTATGGTTTTCAGCTTTTGTACAGTGGGAATTTCAAAGGAGAGTGCTCTGTTGACCAGTATAAGCAAACCAGAGCGCTTCTTGGAATATCGGATGAGCTGTTTTTGTGGGAACTTCGTCCGCAGGAAAGGTTTGATACGCCAGAGGCTGCGCTCTGCTACAGCGCGGATGGATTTGGAACACTTTCCGATGAATATCATCGGTTGATTCGGCACCATGTGTGCAGGGGAGTCTGGAAGGAAAAACGCCGTCCGGTGCTGATCAACAGCTGGGAGGCCACGTATTTTGATTTTGACGCGGACCGGCTGGTGCGGATCGCAAAGCAGGCGTCAGAGCTTGGCGTGGAAATGCTTGTGCTGGATGACGGATGGTTTGGCAGGAGGGACAGCGACGATTCCGGGCTGGGCGACTGGTACGTAAATGAAAAGAAGCTTGGCTGTACGCTTGGGGAGGTCGCCGGGCGGGTGAATGCGCTTGGCATGAAATTCGGTCTCTGGATTGAGCCGGAGATGGTATCTGAGGACAGTGATTTATACCGGGAGCATCCGGATTGGGCGTTTGCGATTCCGGGCCGGGCGCCGGTGCGCGGCAGACATCAGTATGTACTTGATTTTTCAAGAAAAGAAGTCGAGGAGCATATCCTGAGCCAGATTTCGGAGGTGATTTCTCACGCGAATATCGAGTACATCAAGATGGATATGAACCGTCATCTCTCGGATATTTATTCGCTGACCGCGCGGACCCAGAATCAGGGTGCGACGCTCCACCGCTATGTGCTGGGGGTTTATGATTTCCTGGAGCGTCTGGAAGCGCGCTTTCCAGAGCTTTTGATTGAGGGCTGTGCCGGAGGAGGCGGAAGGTTTGACGCGGGTATGCTCTATTACACGCCGCAGATCTGGTGCAGTGACAATACAGACGCGATCGAACGTCTGCGCATCCAGTATGGGACATCCTTAGGATATCCGATTTCGGCAGTTGGCTCCCATGTGTCCGCGGTGCCGAATCATCAGACCGGGCGCAGTACGGATATTGTGACGCGCGGCGTGGTGGCGATGGCAGGAACATTTGGATATGAGCTTGACCTGAACCTGATTTCCGGAGAGGAAAAAGAAATCGTCCGTCGGCAGATTCAGGATTACATCCGATACAGCGATCTGATCCGCGAGGGTCATTACTGGAGGCTCTCTGATCCGATGGAGAATGAGGAATATACGGCGTGGGAATTCTCATCGGAGGATGGCTCAGAGGCGCTTCTGAGCCTGATCAAAACAGGCGCGCACTGCAATGCGCCGGTCGAATATGTGCAGCTTCGCGGTCTGGACCCGAATGGGTGGTACCGGCTGACAGAGACAGAGAGCACCACATACGGCCGGGAGAAAAACGCGGGGAACGCGATGCCTGCGGATGAGCAGAGGCTTTATCCGGGAAGCGCACTGATGTCCGCAGGGCTTCCGATCCCGTGGATGAATGGTGAGAATCAGGCGTGGCAGGTATACGCTGTGCGGGTGTGATCGCGGAAACGGCAGTGCCTGCGGTATGCGGTAGCGAGCTTCAATGGCGTCAGACTGTCTTTCTGGCGGCACGCCGGTATTCGCCCGGTGTGCTGCCAAAGCGTTTGCGGAACAGCTTGTTAAAATAAGAGATATTTCGAAAACCGTTTTCGAGCGCGATGTCCATCACAGGGGTATCGGTGGTATTGAGCGCTGAGGCTGCTTTAGAGAGCCGGTAGCGGTTGATGTATTCGATACAGGTTGTTCCGGTGTATTTCCGGAAAAAACTCATGAAATAGGTTTCGCTGAAATGACTGTATTTTGCAAGCTCCTTTATGGACAGATTTTCCTGATAGTTTTCCTGTATATAGGTCAGAATTTCTTTCAGCTTTTCCTCTGTTTGCAGGTTACTGTTTTCTTTTTTGGGCTTTTCCACGCACCCGTAAGCATACAGATCGGCTAAGAGCTCCAGCAGAAGTGATTTTGTCCTCAGCTCATAGCCGGGAGCCTCCTTTTGAAACGTGCCGCAGGCGTTGAGAAGCAGTTTTTTTAGTCTCTGGTAGCCCGGATGCTCCGGGTGGACGACCGGAGCAAAATGGCGCTTTCCATTCAGAATCGGATTCAGGTATTTGACGGTACAGATATCCGGAGTCTGGCTTCCGAGAAAGCTCAGATGGAACACCAGACTGTGTGAGGTGAGCGTACATTCAGGCTGTTCGCTGACTCCGTGCAGGACATGGGGAGAGAGAAAGAGCAGGTCGCCCTTTTTTACGGAAAAGGTTTCAAAATTAATTGTATAATTTACCTGTCCTTTTTCAATGTAAGTAAGCTCCGCTTCCTCATGCCAGTGGAGAGGCAGGCTCCGATAGCTTTCCGGTATATGGCAGTGGTAGTAGCCTACGGGAAGAAGGGTATCTCCGTGGCTGGTTCTTTCCTGAAAATCCGGCAATTGTTTTTCCATAATTCAGACAATCCTCGTTCCATATTGAAATAATTTCCATGCTTCTCTTAACCGTAAAGCTGTCGAATTCGAAACCACGGCGCTTTGCCTGGAGGATACAGGTGTTTTACAGGAAACGACAGCTTCAACGTCGGGGCGGATATGCGGTGTACCCCCAGAAGCATAGGATTGTGTTAGTATTAAATATTATTTTGCAAGAAATATCAAGGACATTATAGTATATTATTACCAGAAAAGCTATCCCTTTATCGGCACACTGGTCGCAAAAGGATACGGGGAAATAAGAAGCATAAAAATACAGGAGGATGGGAAAATGCCAAAGTGGTTAAAGGACGCCGTATTTTATGAGATCTATCCGCAGTCTTATTATGACACCAATGAGGATGGAATCGGAGACTTCAATGGAATTATTGAGAAGCTGGATTATATCAAAGGTCTGGGCTGCAATGCCCTGTGGATCAATCCCTGCTATGATTCTCCGTTCAAGGATGCTGGATACGATGTGAGAGATTACAAAAAGGTGGCGCCCCGGTACGGGACAAACCAGGATTTATACCGTCTGTTCGGCGAGGCGCACAACCGGGGGATGCATGTCCTTCTGGATCTGGTGCCGGGGCATACCTCGGAGGAGCATGAATGGTTCCGTGAGAGCCAGAAAGCGGAGAAAAATAAGTATTCGAACCGCTACGTCTGGTCCGGACACTGTTTTGAGCCGATGAAGGGCTATCCCTATATTGGCGGTGAGAGCGAGAGGGCAGGCGTCTATATGCTGAACTTCTTTAAGTGCCAGCCCGCGTTGAATTATGGATTCCAGAAATGTGAGGAGGCATGGCAGCTGCCGACCGATCATCCGGACTGTATTGCTACGAGGGAGGCCATGAAGGATGTGATGCGCTTCTGGCTGGATCACGGCTGCGATGGGTTCCGCGTGGATATGGCGTCCTCCCTTGTGAAAAACGATGATGAGGTGAAATCAGGCACCTGCGCCATCTGGAGAAATGTGCGGGAAATGCTGGATGAGGAATATCCGGAGGCAGCCATGGTTTCTGAGTGGAATGATCCGCAGAGGGCGATCAATTCGGCTGGATTCCATATGGACTTTTATCTGAACTGGAGCGGAAATGGATACAGCACGCTCATGCGTGACTATGAGAGCGGGGAGGATCGAAGCTTTTTCAGAAAGGATGGCGGGGGCGATATTACCCGTTTTCTGGATGAATATGTTCCAAATTATCTGGCTACCAGAGAAAACGGATATTACTGCCTGCTGACCTGTAATCACGATACTCTTCGCCCGAAATATAATCTCAGCGACCGGGAACTGAAAATTACATACGCGTTCCTTTTTACAATGCCGGGGGTACCGTTCCTTTATTACGGCGATGAGATCGGGATGCGTTATCTGCAGCTGCCTACGAAAGAGGGCGGGTATCAGCGCACCGGATCGCGAACCCCGATGCAGTGGAATGATAAAAAAAATGCCGGATTTTCGAAATGTCCGGCGGATGCACTGTACCTTCCGGTAGACGGTTCCGCGGATGCGCCCAGCGTCGCGGCGCAGGAGAAGGCCCCGGATTCCCTGCTGAACACCGTGAGAGCACTGCTTGCTCTCCGACATGAGGAAGAGGATCTGCAGGCGGATGGAGAATTCGAGGCAGTCTATGCCGAGAGCGGAAAGCTGCCGTTTGTATACCGCAGAGGCGGCCTTCTGATCGCGCTGAATCCATCCGGGGAGACGGTAAGCGCTCCGGTAGCCGCAGCGGGCAGGACGGTTCGCTTTTCAATCGGCGGAGGAACCGTGGGTGAAACGGCAATTACGCTGGAGCCACAGTCGTTCCTTGTGTTACAGGTCACACCCTGACCAAATTTACCTTATTTTTACCTCTACAGGTGTGACCTATAACAGCATCCGGCCAATTAAAATCGCTGCGCGATGGGCCGGATGCTTGCTGCCGCTACGTTTTCAACCCTGACCAGTAACTTCCTTGTGCTGAAATCATGAGATGATGAAATAACCGCTTGACATCAGGGATTCATGTGATAAAATGGATAACAGTGAGAAAAGCGGAGATGGTGCATAGTAGGAACCCGGCTTCATGCAGAGAGAGGATGTCATCGGCTGAAATCATCCTTATGTTCAGGCGGGAGACGAAATTCACACCGGAGCCCTGCTTCTGAAAAGACCACGAAATACAGAGAAGAGAATGAGCTCTGCTCCTGGCTGAGTAGGAAACAGCGTTTTGTGCACGTTACGCACACCGAGTGTCCGCTGAAAGCGGGAAGCAGGGTGGTACCACGGAGTATATTGGCTTCGTCCCTATTGGGACGGAGCCTTTTTTATCAAACAGGGAAGTTCTCCAGACTTCCCTGTTTGATAAAATTTATGCGCACGAATGCGTACGGAATTTTATTGCTTTGCAATACGCATTCGGCGCGGCAAAAAAGTGTGCTTCTTGAAGTTTAGTAAATTCATG
>JAJQIE010000072.1 GCA_021199395.1 Lachnospiraceae bacterium
ATGTCTTCGCCCATGCCACGCAGCAAGTGCGTGGCATGGGTGTGAACAGTAACCTCACGAATTTACAAAATCTCAAGAAAAGCCGTCTGCCGATAATCCGACAGACAGCTTTTCTTTCCAGAAAATATATTCGTTGTTTTCCTTATGACCAGTATCTTCTTGCGCATACCGGCGTCCGGTAGTTGTAGCTTGAAATAATGATACCCGTGCTGGATGTGCTGGCATGTACAACCTGTCCGCCGCCAATATAAAGAGCCACATGGCTGATGCCGCTTCCATCTGAATAGAACAGCAGATCCCCGGCCTGTATATCGCTCAGAGATACGGATGTACCGCTGGACGCCTGTGACGCCGCTGTACGGGGAATGCTAATCCCAAAGTTCGCAAATACAGACTGAGTAAATCCGGAGCAGTCCGCACCATTTGTAAGGCTTGTCCCGCCGTATACATATGGATTCCCGACAAACTGTACCGCATAGTTCGCGATCGACTGACCTGTAGAAGACGAGGATGTACTTGCCGCTTCCGTCTGAGCAGCCTCCGTCTGTGCTTCCGTCGCCACAGTCTCTGTCTGGGGCGCTTCCGTCGCTGCGGTTTCGGTCTGAGCCGCTTCCGTCGCCGCCGTCTCCGTCTGAACTGCCTCGGTCTGTGCAGCTTCCGTTGCCGCGGTCGTCTCGCTATACTTGATCTCCTCCGCTTCCGCTACCGCATTCAGATATTCCTGATATGCAGCTACCGCTTCATCGTAAGTGTCATATACCAGCTGCTCGTCCGCCTGCTGCGTCGCCGCATCAGCCGCTTCCTGCGCTTCCAGATAGGTCTGATATGCCTCATCCACCGCCGACTCCGCTTCACTCAGACTCGTTGACGATGTCGATGTATCCTCATAGACAGTCGCTGCTTCTGTGTAAACGGTCTCTGCCGCCGCTTCCGTCTGTGCAGCTTCCGCCTGTGCGGCTGCCGCTTCTGCAGCAGCTGCTGCCTCTGCTTCCGCAGCGGCCGCTTCCGCCTCCTGCTCAGCCAGATAAGCCAGCCACTCCTCATCCAGTCTCTCCTGCTCCTCCTCCAGCGTCTCTGCTGTAGAGTAATAGGTGTCATAATCTACATACCAGGCATTGATATAGCCATATGTACCGTCACCGAGAGCTACCTTCATCCAGTCGCCCTCATAAGCGACCACCTCAAGCTGATCGGATGAATAAGCGATTCCAATCGAATCGGAATCCTCACTCGCCTCCGAGCGGATCATCAGCGCCTCTGAATTGACCGTCGCTACATTGTAAGCGACCGAATCCGCTATCGTATCCGCTTCCTCTCCTGTGGCAAAATATTCCGCGTTTACATAACCGGTAACATTCCCCGACTGAACCTCATACCAGTCGCCCAGCTGACCAAGAATCATCACAGAGCCGTTATTATAAACCTTGCCGACTACCTCACTGTCCGCACTCGCGTCAGAACGGACATTGATATAATTCTCACACTGCGCAAAGGCAAGCTCTCCGCTCATGCTGGAATCATAGACCGCTTCTGTCTCTGTCTCCGCAGCTTCCGTCTCCGAGGTACTCTGTTCGCTGCCCGATACCGTTTCTGTCTCGGAGGAAGCTTCCGCACCGTCTACTGCCGTTTCCGTTTCAGCTTCAACGTCCGCACTGTCTGATACCGTCTCCGCCTCAGAAGCATCCTCTGAATTATCCGACGCCGCTTCGGTCGCTGTCGTATCAATTGCCGACAATCCCGCCAGTGTGTCCGAGCTGCCTGTATTTTCTGTATTTTCTGTATTTTCTGTATTTTCTGTGTTCTCTGTGTCCTCTGTTTCCTCTGTTTCCTCAGTATCTTCTGTATCGGCTTCCGTCTCAGATTCCGCGTCCGCGCCGCCCTCTGCTCCCCCGGAGGTGACTACGGTATCTGTCTCACTTAAACCTGCCAGCGTCATACTATTATAATCTGCAAAAGCTACAGTTCCAAAACCCGTAAAGGTAATACCGACTGCCATGCAGCAGGCTGTAAACTGTAAAACTGCTTTCTTCATCATCTATCCCCGCCTCCAAACAACTTTTAAGACTTATTACGAATTTATTACATTTATTACGTGCTTATCATAACAAAGCGCGGGGATATTGTCAAGAGCAATCAATATTTTTTTAATAATTTTCACATTTATTTTTAAAATTCGCTTAAATCAGGGCGTTTAAATACGTCTCTACAGAGGAAATCACATTCGCTCCGTCCGAAACCGCAGTCACAATCTGCCTCAGCTGCTTCTCTCTGATGTCTCCGGCAGCAAAAATTCCCGGTACTTCCGTAATTCCATTCTCCGAAGCAGAAATGTAACCTCTTTCATTTAACTGTAATAATTTAGTAACAATCCCGGTATTTGGTATTGTGCCTACAGCTATAAACACACCGTCCAGATTGAGGATCTGTTCTCTCCCATCCCGCTTATTGCGAAGCTTTACACATTCCACATGATCTTCTCCGAAAATTTCGACCACCTCTGTATTCCAGACGATTTCCACATTGTCGCACTTTTTCAGCTGCTCCTGAAGAAGCCTGGCAGCGCGCAGCTCGTCCCTCCGGTGAATCAGATATACTTTCCCGCATCCGCGCGCCAGAAACAGCGCGTCCTCCGCCGCTACATCGCCGCCTCCTACAACAGCCACTGTGCGTCCCTTAAAAAAGGCCCCGTCACAGGTCGCGCAATAGGAGACTCCCATACCGGTCAGCTCCTTTTCGCCCGGCACGCCAAGCGTACTGTGCCTGGCTCCCATCGCCAGCACAATCGCCCTCGCCCGGAACTCCTCGCTGTTTGTGTACAGCACCTTAATACGTCCATCCTCCTCCTGGCCGATATGCTTTACTTCTATATTAATAAACTTTACGCCAAGCTTTTCCGCATGCTCCCGGAACTTCACCCCCAGCTCAAAACCGCCGATCCCCGGAAGCCCCGGATAGTTGTCCACCTCATACGTGTTCAGCATCTGGCCGCCACTCATATATTCCTTTTCCAGAACCAGAACAGACAGCTGCGCCCGCATTGCGTAAATCGCCGCCGTCAGCCCCGCAGGTCCGGATCCAATGATAATCACATCATAAATCATATCCGAAATCTCCTCCTATATCAAAGCACATGATAATATGGGCAGATATCCTCATAATGCCCATCCTTCATCCGGAATCCGCCGGGTATTATACCGAGCTGCACAAATCCCAGCCGCTCGTACAGATGCCTCGCGTGAAGGTTCGAAGCCACAACCGCGTTAAACTGCAAAACCCGGAACCCGTGCGCTTTTCCCTGGCGCAGACAATCGCTGACCAGCTTTTCTCCGACATGCATTCCCCGCAGATCGGAGCGCACCGCATAACTCGCATTACAGATATGCCCACATCGTCCAACATTATTCGGATGCAGAATATACATTCCGCAGATTTGGCCGGATGCCTCGTCCTCCGCTACCGCGGTGCAGGTCTGAGCCTCAAAAAAAGCTTTTCCCGTCTCTTCTGTCAGCTCCTCCTCCTGTGGAAACGCCACGCCATCTCTGACTACCTCATTCCAGATCTCTACGACCGCCTTTAAATCCCTGTCCTCATAGCTTCTTATTATAATATCCATATCGTCCTTCCTTATCGTTTATTATGATAGATTAAGTATAATACCATTCTGATTTTCCTGCAATTGGGTATTGACAATTCAGAAAAGATTGTTTATATTCATCTTAGTAATCATTACTATTATGATTTATGGGAGGTTTACATGTCAGTACACAAATACAGCCGACAGAGGGAGGCGATCAAATCCTTCTTAGCCGGACGTAAGGATCACCCGACCGCGGATACGATTTATACCGGTTTGCGCGAAGAATATCCAAGTCTCAGTCTCGGTACCGTTTACCGCAATCTCGCGCTTCTGACCGATATGGGGGAAATCGCCCGTATCAGTACCGGCCTGGGTCCGGAGCGTTACGATGCCACCGTAGCAAATCATCAGCATTTTATCTGCACCCGATGCGAGCGCGTCTATGATGTAGAGACGGAAGGTATGGATGATCTGATTCATTCCGCTGTGAAAGACTGTCCGGGCAGGATCGATTCCTACACAGCCAATTTTTACGGTATTTGCAGAGACTGCCTGGATTCCTGAGGTTCGTCCATCGGAAGGCTCAAAAATCAGGTAATAAACAGCAGGCAATAAATGATCTGAAAAAAAGCTCTATGTCTTCGCCCATGCCACGCAGCAAGTGCGTGGCATGGATGCGACCAGTAACAAAAACTTACGATTCACAGAAAAAAAAATTAAAATAGCGCTTGACAAGGATAGATAGTAGTGATATATTAATTTCAGTAACAATTACTATTATTAAAATAAAAGTGAAAAGGAGAATAAAAAATGAAAAAATTCGTATGTACTGTATGTGGTTATGTATATGAAGGCGAGGCAGCTCCGGAAGTCTGTCCGGTTTGCAAGGCCCCGGCATCCAAATTCCAGGAGCAGGCTGCAGAGCAGACCTGGGCTGCAGAGCACGTAGTTGGCGTAGCGCAGGGCGCACCGGAAGACATCATGGCTGACCTTCGCGCAAACTTTGAGGGCGAGTGCTCAGAGGTTGGTATGTATCTCGCAATGGCAAGAGTCGCACACAGAGAAGGATATCCGGAGATCGGATTATACTGGGAGAAGGCTGCTTACGAAGAGGCTGAGCACGCTGCAAAATTCGCAGAGCTGCTCGGTGAAGTCGTTACAGACAGCACCAAAAAGAATCTTGAAATGAGAGTAGAAGCAGAAAACGGCGCTACCGCAGGCAAGTTTGACCTTGCCAAGCGCGCGAAAGCTCTGAACCTTGACGCGATCCATGACACCGTACATGAGATGGCGCGCGATGAGGCGAGACACGGCAAGGCATTCGCAGGACTTCTGAAGAGATATTTCGGCTAAAACATATATTTCTTTCATTATGAGCCAAACAGACAGGGAGGCATTACCTGCTCCCCTGTCTGTTTTTATGCGCAGAGCCGGGTAAGGAACTGTCGCAAAATTACTTACCCATCTTGCACCGCCTAACGCGCGAATCGCGGACCATAAAAGCCTCGACGCAGCCCGCTGCGCCTACGTTTTTATGGTCTGTGCTTCACACGTTATCCGGCACAATATGGGCATGTTATTTCGCGACAGTTCCTAAGAAAATTTGCGGCTAAAGCCATAAGGATTTCACTGACTACGTCGACAATCCTTATGGCAAAGCTCCCGGCCGCCCGATTCGTTCAATGATGGAACAGACGGATTCCGGTAAACGCCATCGCCATCCCGTATTTATTGCAGGTCTCTATCACATCCGCATCGCGCACAGAGCCGCCCGGCTCCGCGATATATTTCACACCGGATTTGTGAGCGCGCTCAATATTGTCGCTGAACGGGAAAAACGCATCCGATCCAAGCGTCACATCCTGCATCTGATCCAGCCATGCACGTTTTTCCTCCTCTGTAAACACCTCCGGCTTTTCTGTAAAAATTTTCTCCCATGCGCCATCCGCAAGGACATCCATATATTCCGCCCCAATATAGACGTCTATCGCGTTGTCACGCTCAGCGCGTGTGATCTTATCCGAGAACGGCAGCGCAAGTACCTTAGGACTCTGACGCAGGAACCAGTTGTCCGCCTTTTGTCCCGCAAGCCTCGTACAGTGCACTCTCGACTGCTGTCCCGCTCCGATACCGATGGCCTGACCTCCCTTTACATAGCAGACGGAATTTGACTGTGTATACTTCAGCACAATCAGCGCGATCTTCATATCCGCAAGCGCTTCCGCCGGAATCTCCTTATTTTCAGTCACAATATTGGAGAGCAGCTCGTCATCGATCGGGAGCTCCTGACGCCCCTGCTCAAAGGTCACGCCGTACACCTGCTTATGCTCCAGCGGATCAGGGCAATAATTCTCATCAATCTGAATGACATTGTAATTGCCCTTCTTTTTCTGCGCCAGAATGTCAAGCGCCTCCTGCGTATAACCGGGAGCAATTACACCATCCGACACCTCCCTTTTGATCAGAAGCGCCGTATCGCGGTCGCAGACATCGGAAAGGGCGATAAAATCCCCGAAAGAAGACATTCGGTCAGCGCCTCTCGCTCTGGCATACGCGCAGGCAAGCGGCGAAAGATTCTCATAATCCTCTACCCAGTAAATCTTCGCAAGCGTTTCATCCAGCGGAAGCCCTACCGCCGCACCGGCAGGAGATACGTGCTTAAAGGACGTGGCCGCCGGAAGACCGGTCGCCGCCTTCAGTTCCCGCACAAGCTGCCATCCATTAAACGCGTCTAGAAAATTAATGTATCCCGGACGTCCTGACAGCACCTCGATCGGAAGCTCACTCCCGTCCGCCATATAAATGCGGGATGGTTTCTGGTTTGGGTTACAGCCATATTTTAATGCAAGCTCTTTCATAAAATTCTCTCCTATCTTTTTATTTAACAAATCTTTTACTGATTCTTGTTGACGATCCTTGTCTCATATGCCCCGCTCGCAATATCAATATACCGAACAAACAGAGAAACCTTATTCTCCTCGTTCAGACTGTTCCAGAGCAGATCCGTGCACGCGTCGATCCCGTCCGGAATTGCCACGCGCTTAGGCTCTCCCTCAAAGCTCGGAAGCGGATTTCCATCGCTTTTATAAGTGTGGATAAAACGCCCCTCCCCGGCTACGCAGTTCTGATACGAAAACGTATACCGGTTACATGCCGCAGGGTTCCCGTCCGCACTCTTCAGAATAGACATTGCAAAATCAAACTCTCCATTTTCAATCTGCAAAATACCGGATATGCGCGGCGTATAATTGGGCGCGTCCGGCTCGAATTCCCGGCTGCGCAGCGACTGCTCAAAGGTCAGCGGTATGTCAGAGCTCATTCCCTCATATATCGTGTCGGTCTGATCTCCGTTCGTCACAATCGTCTTATTTCCAAGCACACGCACCGGCGCGTAAATAATCAGGCTCGGATCCTCCAGCTTTGCAGGGTCAAACGCCTGCGTGCGAATTCCTTCGCCGTCCTCCACAAAGACGCGGTTCCTGCTGTTCGAGCTTCTGCCCATAATAAAATACGCAGCCACCGCTTTTGCGCCATCCTTTGTCCTGCCGATCACAATTCCCCTGCCAGGGTAACTGTTTTCCCGCAGATCCTTTTCCAAATCAAGCCTTTCCATCCGCATGTCCTCCTTTTCTATTACATTGAACATAACAGTTCAGAACAGCATCGAAATGAAAAGACAGAATGCGCAGGTTTCCCTGCTAAAGACTGTATTTTCATTTCCCGCTCGTTTACACAGGACGCTGCAGCAAGTCCGCCAAAGCCACTATATCTCTTTTACTGCCGTATAATCAGGCAGGTAGGACTTATCGGCTCCCGCTCGCCGGATGGCTATGTCCGACGTCAACAGGAAAAGCTCTTTCCGCAGCCCTGCGCATAAAAAAACCGTCCCGGAACAAAACATCTGCCCAGACGGTCGACTCTTCTTCACCCATACTCCCCTGTGGTATCCCACTTCCGTCAGTTGTATGAGCGTTTACAACATAACATTTTATACTGAAAAATGCAAGCCCTTTTTTCAGATTTGAGTTTTTGCCTCCGCATCGGTTACACGTCAAACCCAGGCCAAAACTGTATATCGCCGCCTGAACACTTTCGCTCAAAAAACAGTTGAAAAAGCGGCTCTGCGACTTTATACTGAATTTATTGAATACGGCAATGATTACTGAATATATGGAACAGGCCGCCGCCCTTTTCTGGAAGTACCCTGCGGTAAATGTACTGTTATGCATGGAAGAATGGTTCTGCTTTCCTCTGTATATACGAGCTTCTCATCATGCGCTTTCACAACTACTACGACGGAGAGCTTCGATATGAGGACGGAAGGCTGCAGACGCAAAAAAACGACAGCCGCTATCACGGATACGGGCTGGAGAGCATTCGTGAGGCTGTCGCAAACTATAACGGAGCGGTTGCGCACGACATCACTGAAAATGAATTTACACTGAATATTCTGATCCCAATTGTGAAATAATCGTCCGGTTCATCCCGTATGTATTCCACCATTTCCCATTATGCAGCAGGCTTTTTACTGGCCGCTGCAGGGCTTCACTCCTCCAGCATTGTATTGATCCTGCGGAACCTGCGCCTGTCCTGCTTCTCCAGATCCTCCCAGATCGTACCGGCCAGCTCCGCAAGCATACAGTCGTCAAACGCGATCTCACCGCCATATATACTCATACCTTCTGCAATCGCCTGCTGCGCTTCCCGATATTCCTCGTAGTGCTCATCGCCCTCGCAGAAATCCTCCCGCACATTGATCCCATATCTGGCCCGGAACAGCTCCGCAAGCTCCTCTCTGCTTTCCGCCTGCTTCCGGCCGAAAAAAACAGGGCCAAGTACATCATAAAGAAGCTGCTTCTGGCGTTCCACAAGCTCGCCCTCTTCACACGCTACCAGATAACCGCTGGCAGGCTCCTTTGATGCGGTACTTTGCCCATTCTTTTCATTCGTGCTTTTTTCATTTTCAGGGCGATTCCCGCCCTGCGATAAATTCAGTCTTTTCCACTCGACAGCCATATCTCCCTTTTCACTTCTCAGAGCAAAAACGGCAGCTTTCCTTCACACAAACGCATATTCACATAAGCACATAATAATTGTATCTTATTGTATCAGAAATGTCAATACTATATTTTTATTATTCCTCAGTCGGAAGCTTTCCAAACCGGAGCCGGATATAGGACTCTATCGCCTTCATCACACCCTCGAATCCAAGCCGCTGGCTGTTCAGGCACAGGTCATAATTTCTCGCGTCATTCCATTTCTTTCCGGTATAATAATTGTAAAAATCGCTGCGGTATTTATCCGTCTTCTCGACAAATTTTTCCACGTCCCTGTCCGTGCAGGCGTTGCGTTCAATCGCCTGACGGACACAGTATGCCCGCGGCGCATGGACAAACACACTGACCAGCCCCGGATAGTCCTTGAGGACATAGTCCGCGGCGCGGCCGACTATCACACAGGATTCCCGCTCCGCGAGATCACGGATAATCTTCGCCTGATAGTTAAACAGATTATGGTCGCTGACGAATTCATCGCTGTCCGGCGGGATCAGCCGCCCTTTGTATTCCCCCTTTGTCTTCCCAAAAAGAGGCGTGCGTTTCAGCTTTTCATATGTCTCATTAAACAGCGCCTCATTGATACCGCTTTCCTCCGAGGCCATACGTATGATTTCTTTTTCATAGCACCGGACTCCCATGTCCTTTGCCAGCATCTGCCCCACGGTCTTGCCGCCGCTGCCAAATTGTCGCGCAATCGTTACTACAATGTGCTGCTCCATACCGAACCTCCTCCTGAACAATTACTCACCAAGATACGCTTTCTTAATCGATTCATCATCCATCAGGATGGCCGCCCTGCCCTCCTGAACGATTTTCCCCGTCTCCAGCACATAAGCGCGGTCCGCGATTCCAAGCGCCTTTTTCGCGTTCTGTTCGACGAGAAGCACCGTTGTACCGCTCGCGCTTACACTCTGAATAATATCAAAAATCTCATTTACCAGGATCGGCGACAATCCCATCGACGGTTCATCCATCACAATGATCCTGGGATTTGACATCAGAGCGCGCCCCATTGCGAGCATCTGCTGCTCACCGCCGGAAAGCGTCCCCGCCGTCTGGTTCCTGCGCTCCTCCAGGCGCGGAAAGCGTTTATACACCTTCTCAAGGCTCTCCTCGATTTCATTCTTATCCGTTCTGGTATAGGCTCCCATCTTCAGATTCTGATAAACCGTCAGCTGCGAGAAAACACGCCGCCCCTCCGGCACATGAGCCATGCCAAGCTTTACTATTTTATGAGCAGGCGTCCTGGTAATATCCTGCCCTTCAAAAATCACATGACCTTTTTTGGGGGAGATCAGTCCCGTAATCGTATGCAAAATGGTAGTCTTTCCAGCGCCATTCGCCCCGATCAAAGCAATAATCTCGCCCTCGTTGACCTCGAAGGAAATTCCCTTTATTGCCTGAATCACACCATAAAATACTTCCAGATCTTTTACTTCAAGCATTGCCATCGCAATTCCCTCCTTATCACTCGCCCAGATATGCCGTGATCACCTGCGGATCCCGCAGGACGGCTGCGGTCTTTCCATGGGAGAGAACCTCGCCAAAATTCAGCACCGTCAGTTCTTCACAGATTCCCGACACCAGCTTCATATCATGCTCGATCAGCAGAATCGTCACGCCAAAATGATCGCGCACAAAATGAATCGTATCCATCAGCTCCTTTGTCTCATTCGGATTCATGCCAGCCGCGGGCTCATCCAGCAGCAGAAGCTTGGGGTCTGTCGCAAGCGCCCTCGCGATCTCCAGCTTGCGCTGCTTGCCATAGGGAAGGTTCGACGCCTTGTAATCCGCCGATCCATCCAGATCAAACACCTTCAGTAAATCCAGCGCCTTCTCATCCATCTCCTTTTCCACCCTCCGGTAGGAAGGCGTATGAAAAATACTGGACAGCATGGAATATTTATACTCATTGTGAAGCCCTGCTTTCACATTGTCAAGCACCGGCATGTCCTTAAACAGACGGATATTCTGAAAGGTGCGGGCGATTCCGCTCTTACAGATTTCCGCGGTACTTTTCCCGATCATACTCTCCCCATCCAGAAGAATACTGCCCTCGCTCGGCTTGTATACGCCGGTCAGCAGGTTGAACACTGTAGTTTTCCCCGCGCCGTTTGGCCCGATCAGTCCGTAAAGAGCGCCCTTCTCTATCGTCAGATCCAGCGCATTGACCGCTCGAAGGCCGCCGAACGAAATTCCGAGATTTTTTACCTCCAGCATTGCAGACATATCATTCGCCCTCCTTCGCGGATTTGTGGAAGAAGCGCCCCAGAATACGTTCACGCCACTCCAGCGCTTTCGGCGCCCAGTTAATCAGCATCATCGCAATCAGAACAATCGCGTAGATCAGCATACGATAATCGGAAAGGAATCGGAGCATTTCCGGGAGCACCGTCAGCACCACAGCGGCAATGATCGAACCGCGCATATTTCCAATCCCGCCCAGCACTACGAATACCAGCGCCAGAATCGATGTGTTAAAGTTAAATTTGGAAGCCTGAAGCGTGGACAGGTTGTGCGAATAGAGCGCACCCGCTACTCCCGCCAGCGCCGCTGACACAGTAAATGCCATCAGTTTGTATTTGGTAATATTGATACCAATGGACTCTGCGGCGATACGATTGTCACGGATCGCCATGATCGCGCGGCCGTCCCTGGAATTGATCAGGTTCAGCACGATAAACAGAGTGATCAGAATCAAAATCACGCCCA
>JAJQIE010000281.1 GCA_021199395.1 Lachnospiraceae bacterium
GAGACACGCAAGCTGGTCAATATATGGTTATTTTAAGAGGTCAACAACAGTATAGCATAGTTTTTTTACGACAGCTATGTTATAATTTGTAATTATCTATTAAGGAAATACTATCTGAAAAAAGCTTCAAAGAAAACAGGAGGGAAAAAATGAGCAAAATACTTGACGAGTTCAAAACCTTTATCATGCGTGGAAATGTAATCGACATGGCCGTCGGCGTGATCATCGGCGGTGCGTTCAGCAATATCGTATCGTCTCTGGTCAATGACATCGTCATGCCGGTCGTTACGCTGATCACCGGCAGGATCAACTTCACAGATCTGATGATTCCGCTTGACGGCAATTCCTATTCAACGCTGGCCGCCGCACAGGACGCCGGAGCGTCTGTCATCGCATACGGCAATTTCATCCAGATGGTAGTTGAGTTTTTGCTGACTGCTCTTGTCATCTTCCTGGTGATCAAAGGCATCAACAAGCTCCACAAGCCCGCTCCCGCTCCGGAACCGACGACGAAGATCTGTCCGTTCTGCAAGTCAGAAATACATAAAGACGCAGTCAAATGCCCGCATTGCGCTTCAGAGCTATAATCGCATACAAAACCGCCTGACAGGCCTGGTTTATTGCTGTCAGACGGTTTTTTATATACACAGGCAGACAGGTTCGCCATATCGCTGCCCAAACGTGAAGCGTTTTTCTCATTGGCAGCGCGTCCTGCCGCCGTGCTCATGCGAGGGGGTGCTTCCATACGGCGCACCTGCCCGATTGCACATGAACTTAGGAGACGGCACACTAGTACATCGAATAATTAATAACTGGCTATATTGCGCCGAATGATTTTTCATGTACAAGGCGGAGGAAGGAGGCGTAGCGGTGGCTACGTCGACTGACAACAACGCAGCACATGGAAAATCAGACAAACAATATGGCTAGTTAATTAATATTCGATGTACTAGCAACACATAATCGGCACACCCATCCACATTCCGCCGCCACCTCCGCAGCAGCAGCTGCAGATCAGCCAGGTCAGGCAGAGTCTCGTGCAATAGCTTCCCCCCTGGGACATCGGGTTGCCATATTCCTCTCCCATCGTCTGATACCAGTGGCCTCCGCCCTCCATCTCCTGAAGGAGCTGACGGTACTGCAGATTGTTCGGCTCCATCTGAACTGCCTTTTGTGCATGGTCAAGGGCAAGAACATTATTCCCCCGCCCTGAATTTGCAAGCGCGCTTAAATAGTACCAGCGCGCGGTACGGTTTGTAATGCCGTTAAGGACATTGATCGCCTCATCATAATGCTGACTGCGAATATAGTTCTCCGCGGCGCGCAGATGCGGATCCTCGTTTGCGGAGGAACCGGCGCTGCTGCCCTGACTGCTGCCATAACCTCCAAAACCTCCGTAACCGCCATAGCCACCGTAACCGCCATAACCGCTGCGACCCCCGCCTGACGATGTAGATGAAGAGTGGCCGCTCTGCTTTGCTTCGTAGCTGCCGGTACCATGTTCCTTATCGTACATAATCTGCTGATACGCCTGCTGTACTTCCTTGAACTTCTCCTCCGCCTCCGCCTTGTTCGGATTATTGATGTTCGCATCCGGATGATACTTCCGACTAAGCCTGCGGTATGCCTTTTTTACTTCTTCTTCGGAAGCGTCCCTCGATACCCCCAAAACCTCATATGGATTTTTCATATTCTCCTCCAATGCTTTCCGCCCGGACACGAGGCGTTTCTCTCATCGGTGACGCGTTCCGTCCTTTTCTCTCTTTCGCCCGGCTTTTTCCTGCAGTGCCGAGTATTTACACCAGACTCCGGAATACAGAATGTTCCGGATGATCGGCTCATACTGCAGCACAGGCAGACGTTCAAACGCCCGCGAAGCCTCCGTCATCATCCCGATCAGAATCCTCTGAATCTCATCTTTATCTGGATTCTCCCAGATGTCTCCGGTTCCAAAAGCATCTTTTCCCACACTCTCTTTTACAGTTTCTTCCCCGGACGCTCCGGATGCCGTTTCCTGCGATCTCTCATTTTGCAGCATTGCAGAAAACACATTATAGTTCCCCCGCTTTTTATCCTTTTCAATATCTTCTACCGCATCCATCAGATAAATAAATTTTCCAAGGTAAAAACCGATCTGTCTTAAATCATCCTGCCAGATATCATCCTTCCAGACAAACAGCTCCGCCAGAAAATTGCCGGTCAGTCCAGACACATAATCAATATCCGTACCTCTGCCTGACAGGACTGCTCCGTCCCGCCATGCCGTCTCCACCTCATGCAGCAGGCGGATATTCTCCTCAACTGCCTTCGCCTGCCGCGGGTAAGCCGTCGCGATTTTGTCATAAGCAGATTTCAGCAGAGACGCCATCACACACCCGGTCGGCTTGCGCTCATCCTCCCAGTCATCCAGGCTCTTCTGATAAGCGAGCAGTACGCACATATCCGCAGCGTAGGCAATTGCGTCATTGCACACCATCGGATGCCTGTGCACCGGATGGACGATACAGCGCTTCTCCTCCGTCAGCGTCTCCGGCTCATACAGTCCGGTCAGCAGAACAGCCAGAAAGGTCGTATCATAATTCAGCACCATCTGCGCTCTCCTGCCATAGCGATGATGAAGCTCCTGGCACAGTCCGCAATAGAAGCTGCGATATTCTGTATATTCCCTCAGCTTCAGCTCCTGCTCATTCACATATATATATCCAAACATAGCGCTCAGCTCTTTTTCTGAAACTCATTATGGCATTTTGGACAGGTGATGCAGATTTTCCCTTTTCCGCGCGGGATACGTATTTTCTGACCGCAGGAAGGGCACTTATAAATATGGTACTCCTTCGACTGCGAAGCGCGTCTTCCGACCCTGCGGAAGCGATCCTTAATATTCTGCACAAAATCCAGATACTTCTCGTTCTCCTCGCCGCGCTTCATATAATTCCGTGAAAACATCCGATAATAGCTCAGAACCAATATCGCCAGCGCAACCAGATAAATCAGCGGCTGGCTGGTAAACAGGTTCACGACCAGCAGCACTAGGCACACCGCCAGCATAAACCTGGAAAGATCATCCGTACCGTATCTCCCGGACATAAAATCCTCAAACCTTCTCCTAATTTTATCCATTTTATCCGCCTCGCATTTCTAAAATACATCCTTTAAAATCTGTTAGAAACTTTACCCCCAATTCAAAGGAATGTCAACGGATGCAGGCTTAATTTCACAGAAATTTTAGACATATCCGGAAGTTTCGTTACATTACACAGCGTTTCTCTATTGGCAACGCGGCCTGCCCTCGCCGAGTGGCATCCTCGTCCTTAGGACGGGATATTCGTCGAGCGTATGAGAGGGGCGTTTCCGCAGCGTTTCTCTTCTTCATGCGATGGGCGTTTCCGTAGCTGCCGGAAAACACAGCTTTGCCATAAACAGATCCTTCTGCACCAACACCTCAAAGCTCCCTTCCAGCAGTTCCGTCAGGTTCTTCGCGATCGAAAGCCCCAGGCCGCTGCCCTCGCTGCTCCGGCTTGCATCTCCTCTCACAAAGCGGCCGGTCAGCTCATCCGCTTTCACCGTAATCGGATCATCAGATACATTCTGGAGGATTATCAGGATTTCCTCCTCGCGCCTCAGTATGACGCAGACCTCCGTATTCTCTTTTGCGTATTTACAGATATTGCCAAGCAGATTTTCCAGGATGCGCCAGAGCTGACGGCCATCCGCCATAATATACAGCGGCTCCCTTTCCATCTGCCAGGAGAGCTGCAACCCACGCTCCTTCAGCCGCTCCTCAAATTCTCCGCACGCCTGCATCAGTATGCTCTGCACCTGTATGCGCGTAATCTCAAGCTCGATGTTTCCGGAGCTGATCTTGCTCGCCTCTACCAGATCCTCTGTGAGCTGCTTCAGGCGCTGCGATTTCTGATCCAGTATTTCAACATACCCACGCGCCCGCTCATTTTGCAGATCCTCTCTTTTCAGCAGATCGACGTAATTCACGATCGAGGTGAGCGGTGTCTTCAGATCGTGAGATACGTTTGTGATCAGCTCCGCCTTCAGGCGCTCATTTTTCACAATCGCCTCCAGGGCGTCGCAAAGGCTGTCTCCCATTTCATTGACCGCTTCCGCCATCTTTCGGGATTCTCCGGGAAGCGCGGACGCGTCTATCCGGTATTTCAGATCGCCCTGGGAAATCTGATGAATGCCCTCGTAGATGTTCTGTTTTCCCGCCATATCCCGCATCAGATACAGCAGCACCGCCATATCCAGCAGTACGACCAGTACCAGTCCGCTACGCCCAAACAAAAGCAAAAACAGAAAATTCAGGACAAAAAAACCAACATAGAGAAGAATCAGCTGACCGGAAGCCGCCCGCGAGGAATTGACCTGCCGCCAGGTCCATATCAGAGTGCGGGTAACAGAATTTGTCCACAGAGTTTTTGCACGAAGCCTCCTCACAAATCCCAGGCATGCGGATAAAAATACAAGCCATGCGGATGCAACTACAATCGCAGCCTGGTATTTTTCCTGTCCGGGAAGGATCTGCGTCATCTGTCTCCACCTGGACGCAGCCAGCAGATACAGGATCGCCGCGATCAGGCATATCCCTGCGGCGAGCTCTGTCGGAATCAGATCCACCGGAAGAAGCTCCGACGCCGTACCGTCTTCCTTTCGACCCGCGCCAGCCAGCGAGCAGACAAAGCAAAACAACAGTATCACCAGGCAAACGGCCGCTCCGGCTCCCGCTCTCCAGATAATCGTCTCCCGCTGTGCGTAATAATCCGACCAGGTCTGCAGCTCATCACTCACCGGATAGGAGGTGTTTACGGCCAGATAGACTTTTTCATTTGTCCCTGCGAACCTTTCCTGAAGGAACCACTCCGAGGCCTCCGCATTCAGCACCCGCTCCGGGTTCGTCACCATAATATTGAAGCTGCGTTCTCCTTCATACAGGCTGGTATACTCGTCGTCCGCTTCCGCAGCGGCAACCGCCTCTTCATAGGTATCCTGACCCGTATTGGTATAAAGCTCCCCCGTGGAAGTATTTTCAATACAGTAAAGCAGGTTCGACGGTGCCTGGGCGGACCAGCTCTCATCCTGCATCGTCGAATACTCTGCATATCGCTCATAGAGATCCGCTACCGCTTCATCAAGCTTTGTATACATTTCTACCACATATCCGGCGGAATCGGAATACCACCGTGAGCATTCCGCCAGCGTGATCCCGGTCACAGGAGTAATCGTCTCCAGAGTCTCCGAATGCTCGTCCAGCCACTCGCCCGCATCCCCTGTACCGTCCGCGGACGCCTCCTCTATCGCGTCATGCAGAACCTGCCAGCCCCCATTTTCATAAAAATCCAGCAGATCCCCCAAAAGGTAGGTGGTGTTCATATCCCGGACAGTATTTCCCACGCTGTCATAGGACTGGATATCAATCTGTTTGTCCCGGTCGAATTCGCCATCCGTCTCCAGCAGCCGCGCGTTATCCTGTCCGCGGATTTTATTGGAAAGCACGGTGTCCACCTGCCGGAAAAACAATTCAGACTCTTCATAGCTCTGCGACAGCTCGCCAAAGCTGTAGGAATCCTCCATCCAGAAGCTGATGCTCACCAGACAAAGCGCAATGGCTCCGGCCGCAGCCGCCTGAAGCAGTACCAGCAATATTTTTATCTGCTTTTTATAAATCAGTCGTCTCACTGAATATTCTCCACTTTGTAGCCGATCCCCCAGATCACCTTGAGATATTTCGGATTCTTCGGGTCAATCTCAATCTTCTCCCGGATATGGCGGATATGTACCGTCACGGTATTGTCCGCGCCAAAAGCCTCTTCTTTCCAGATGGCCTCGTATATCTGATCGATCGAGAATACCTTACCCTTATTCTTTACCAGAAACAGCAGAATATTGTATTCAATCCTGGTCAGCTTCACCGGCTCGCCGTCTACCGTGACTTCCTTACGGTCGTCATTGATCCTGAGCCCGCCGGTAGTATAGACAAGCTCAGAGTTCTCCGGCTCCGCCGCGCCAAAATTCGTATAGCGCCTGATCTGAGACTTCACACGCGCAATCAGCTCCAGCGGATTGAACGGCTTCGCCACATAATCGTCCGCCCCCAGGTTCAGCCCCAGCACCTTATCCGTATCCTGTGTCTTCGCAGAGAGGATGATGATCGGAATACTGCTCTTTTCGCGTATTTTCATGATCGCGTGAAGGCCGTCCATCTTAGGCATCATCAGATCCAGAATCAGCAGATGGATCTCCTGCTGCTGCAAAATCGCAAGTGCCTGCTCTCCATCATATGCCCTGAATACCTGAAAGCCTTCCTGTACCAGATAAATTTCAATCGCGTCCACGATCTCCTTCTCGTCATCGCATACCAGAATATTGTACATACTGTCTCTCCTTTCCCTGTCTTATCCACCGTCTTATCCTCTATATTTAATGATTCGAGCGACAAAAGGGTATGATACTGCGGATTGCTGCCTGCTTCGCACTCTCGCATCTCCGCTGCCGCTTAGGCCGGCGAATATCCCGCACGAAGTGTGGGATGCCACCCGGCGAGGGCTAAACGGACATCCACTGGATGTCCCTTGTATCATTTAATATAGAAGAAACAAAACCGGCTTCCGCACCGGAAATACACATAACTTTACTCCAGTTTAACAGAAGCCGGTTAAATTCATATCAATAATTCATTAAGGTTTTCTTATAAATCGTCATTTTGCCTCGATAACGTGCATCATATTGGTCATGGCTCCCTTTCCCCTGACAATATTCGTCGCGGGATCGCCCGCCGTGAGCACCACCATATCGCCCGGCTTTACATACCCGTCCCGTTTTACAATATACATCGCGTGAGAAATAATATGCTCCGTCGTATCCTCCGCGTAGCCCTGCAGCGGTGTCACGCCCCAGTATATTTGCATTTTCCGGAGCGCCCATGCATTGGGGGAAATCGCGTAAATCGGAATCGAGGTGCGGAAATTCGACATCAGGCGCGCCGTCTGGCCGCTCATGGTCGGAGTGACAATGCAGTCCGCCTGAACATTCACAGCGGTCCGGATCGCAGCCAGGCCTACAGCGCTGGATACATTGGCGTCCCCGCGCAGTCCGTGATATTCCTGTATCTGGGAATCATTTACATTGTAGCCTTCCGTAGTCTCCGCTATCTGCGTCATCATTTTCAGCGCCTCCAGCGGATATTTCCCCGCGGCAGTCTCTCCGGAAAGCATGATCGCGTCGGCACCTTCCCGGATCGCGTTCGCCACATCCGTCACCTCCGCTCTGGTGGGGCGTGGATTGCGGATCATGGAATCCAGCATCTGTGTAGCAATAATAACAGGCTTGTACCTCTTATTGCATTTCCGGACAATAAGGCGCTGCACATGGGGCACCTCATAGGCCGGGATTTCTACGCCCATATCGCCGCGCGCAACCATAACGCCGTCCGCAGCCTGGATAATGCGATCAATATTCTGGATCCCCTCGGCATTTTCAATCTTCGCAATCACATCAATATGCTCTCCGCCGTTTTCCTTCAGAAGCTTTTTAATTTCTTTAATAGCGTCCGCGTCGCGCACAAAGGAAGCGGCGATAAAGTCAATGCCTTCCTGTATGCCAAAAAGAATATCCTCGCGGTCTTTTTCCGTAATACCGGGCAGATTGACCCTGACATTCGGAACATTCACGCCCTTGCGCTGTCCGAGAGTACCGCCGTTTTCCACCCTACAGACTATATCTGTTCCATTTATTTCCTTTACCTTCAGCCCGATCAGGCCGTCGTCGATCAGAATCGTATCTCCCGGTTTTACATCCTGGGAAAGCTGAGCATACGTCTGGCTGACTCTTTTTGCGTCTCCTTCTATCGTATCAGAAGTCAGTGTAAACTCCGCCCCGGTCTGAAGCGTCACCGGTTCTCCGTCCTTCAGCATTCCGGTACGGATCTCCGGCCCCTTTGTATCCAGAAGAATAGCGATCGGCTTTTTCATCTCCTCCCGGACGCTTTTGAGCAGATCAAAGCGCGCTCTCTGCTCCTCATGTGTGCCGTGTGAAAAGTTAAAACGCGCGATGTCCATTCCGTTTTGAACCAGCGCTTTCATAACCTCCCGGTCATCTGTCGCCGGTCCCATTGTACAGATAATTTTTGTTTTTTTCATTTCGATTTCCCTCCGGAATTCTGTTGTTTTAATCTACTGTAAAAGCATCCTCAATGGACAGACTCGTGACATGCTTGCATGTCTAAGTGGCTGTCCATTAGAGGATCAAACCGGTATGAGCAAGCAAGGCGGTGCTGAGCGCCAGTGGCGCTCGTTTAGCACCGACCGAAGCGGAGCGGAGAAGCACGGATTGCGGTGCCGGGCGCCAGTGACGCCCGTTTGGCGCCGACCGGAGCGAAGCGTAGATATCGGTGGTGATTGCGAGAGTTCCAAAGGAACGAAGCAATCAGCTTTTACATGTAGCGGTGCAGCCGGCTATACCTGTAAGGATCATTAGCGCTGCCCAAACGCGAAGCGTTTCTCTCATTGGCAGCGAGTCCTGCCGCCGAGCTCATGCGAGGGGGCGTTTCCACTTTTCCGGCGTCCGCGTCGTCATGCTTCCGTCTCTATCTGGTCGCCGGTCACCCTGAGGAGACTTTCAATCTCCTCCACAGGCATCTCCAGATAGGCGGAAACCTCCTCCGCGGAAACCTTATGCCCCAGATCCCTTTCCAGATTGTGAACCGCTTCATTCAGATGATTTACCCTGCTCAGAAGCCCGCTATTCATCCGCATACTTTCCTGCCCGCTGCTCACAGCCTTTTCCATCGTCCCGTATGGTGTTTAAAATATGGGCGCTGCAGGCAGCGACGCTCTCAAATTCTCTCAGTGACTCCACCGCGATGAGCAGCCCCATATTTCCCTCCTGAATCAGATCCTCAGAAGGCAGGGCATCCTCTCCGTATTCCTCCGCCATCTCGCAGATCAGGGGGAGATAAAGCTCTATCAGCTTCCCTCTGGCGTCCGCGTCGCCGTTCTTCGCGCACTCAATCAGCCGAATTTCCTTCTCATTATCCGCATCAGAATCATCGCCCAGACGCGAAGCGTTTCTTTCATTGGCAGCGCGTTCTGCCGCCGAGCTCTTGCGAGGGGGCGCCTCCATAGCGTTGCCTAAACGCGAAGCGCTTCTTTCATTGGCAACGCGTCCTGCCGCCGAGCTCTTGCGAGGGGGCGCTTCCATAAGCGCAGACACCTCATCCACATAAAGTGAAAGACTTCGCCGTTCTTCCGTAGAAAAGGGGGCTTCCATCTCCGTTGCCTGCTCTTTTGATTCTACCACACGAATATTCTGTTCCGCAAGATAATCATAGATTAACTGAAACTGATTTTCCTCAAGCGGAATATTTTTCAAAATATCACGGATCTGCGGCTTCGTCAGAAATCCGTTGCTTTGGTCGGCGACCTCCTTCATCTCTGTCAGAAGTGCCCGGAATACAATTCTGTTTTCCATCTCTGCTTATCCTCCAAACATCTGGTTTTCCAAAATTTTATCATCCTCCGTCAGTCCGACAGCTCCAGAAGGGCACGCGCCAGGATGGGATCATCCGTACTTTGCGTATCCTCGCTTTCTTCTACGATTATATCCGGCGTAATCCCGTTTCCGTCTATCTCCTGGCCGTTCGGAGTGTAATAATGCTCTACCGTAAGCTTAAAAGCCGATCCGTCCGACAGCGAGTAGGTTTTCTGCACAACTCCTTTCCCATAGGTCTGTGTGCCAATGATCGGCCCCAGTCCATAGTCCTGAACCGCGCCGGCAAATATTTCTGACGCGCTCGCGGAGCCGCCATTCACCAGCACCGCCACTTCACAGGTCACACTCCTCTCATCGTCCGCCGAATATTCCTCACGTCCGCCGTTTTTGTCCTCTGTGTATACGATCAGCCCTTCCGGCAGTATCTCATCCAGGATGTCGCAGACAGAGGTAAGCAGGCCGCCCGGATTATCTCGCAGATCTACAATCAGCTTTTTCATCCCCTGGCTGTTCAAATCTTCAACCGCATCTCGGAACTGTTCCACCGCGCTTTCGGTAAATTCAGTCAGCCGCAGATAACCGATGCCGTCTTCCGGCATCTCATACGTCACATAGTCAGGAACGATGTCGCTGCACGTAATCGTAAGCTCCAGCTCCTCCTCTGTATCCGGGCGATAAACCGTCATGGTAAAGGTATCCATTGACTTAATCAGGGATACAAGCTCTGTCTGGCTGAGCTCCTCTACGGATTCCCCGTCCAGCGCACGGACAATATCCTTTGCCAGAAGGCCTCCCTCCTCTGCCGGGCTGCCCTCATATACCTCTCCTACATAAAACTCGCCGGTCTCGCTGTCTGTGCCGATCGTTGCGCCGATCCCGTAATACTCTCCCTTTGTAGAGTCCACTACAGACGACAGCTCCTCCGCAGTATAATAGCTCGCGTACGCGTCATCCAGTCCGGCTGCTACTCCTTTGAAAAGATATGCTTCCAGAAGCTCTCCGTCTACCTCTTCCAGATAGTTTTCCTCAATAATTTCCTGTATCTGCGCGAGCTTTGACAGAGTGCTGCTGCTCGTAAGAACCTCCGCGCCCGGATTCCCGCGCCCTGTCAGATTTCGAATCACCCTCGGTGCCAGAACAACCAGAAACATACTCAGAAAGACCAGCACCGCGCCTAATAGCAAGCCATTGATAAAGCGTCTCTGGCTGCGTTTTTCCAGAGCCTCGATCAGAAGCTCCTGCTCTCTGGCATTTTCTTCAGCGCTGCCCAAACACGAAGCGTTTCTTTCATTGGCAGCGCGTCCTGCCGCCGAGCTCACGCGAGAGGGTGCTTCCATCGTGACATTCTCTTCTGTAGCATTCCCTTCTGTGACATTTTCATTTGCCGCATCCGCCTCCGGGATGCCTTCTTTCGGGATTCCGTCTTCCGGCAGGCAAATCATATCATAATTTCCTTCCTTTTGATTTCCGTTTGTATCATATCCTTTTGTCGTTTAAATCATAATGATGTCGGGGTCAATATCATCTACGGTAGATGATGCCTACGGATTTCTTTGCACTTCGTGCTTCCG
>JAJQIE010000073.1:0-8236 GCA_021199395.1 Lachnospiraceae bacterium
GTCTCCTCTTCTTCTGTCAGAGAAACATCGTACTCGTCCATGTGCTGTCTCGCAAGGATCATTTCCTGCACTGTTTCAACACAGCCCTCTATAACCATATCGCCAATAGTATAGCCATCGGAATATTCATATAGGAAAGAGTTCTCTCCAAAATAAGAATCATATAAATACTGTGTCTGTGCCTGTGAATAATGCACCGCAAATTTCACCAGTCCGGCAGATACTGTCTCATCGTTTACAGTCATAAGCGCTGCATCCGCGTCAAATGCCTCACCCTTTTTTGAACAGCCTGCAAGCGAGGTCATCACCAGACTCGTACTCAATGCAACCATTACCGCTCTTCTCATTCCCGTATTCATTAAAATGCTTCCTCCATTCCATGCATTAAATAATCCATTGAATCATTATAATCGTTTTCCATTCATATCGCAACCTCAAAAATCTTTTTTTCAGAAATAATCCTTCGACGGGTTTCAGGCCATACCCAGGCCATGCTGTCCGCCTCAACATCTGCCGCAGACATGTTGATTTTTGCGGTGTGCTCAGGTGAAACGCGATCAGCTGAGGCTTCCAACCGCCGCTACCAGCTCCTGCGCCAGCGGAAGCGCTTCCATCGTATCCTTTCCATTCACGCGCGGACAGGTATAGACAAAGCACGGATTTTTATCAATGATAAACTTGAGTCTGCCTTTGTAATCCTTTAAAAGCCGGTCGATTTTTGTCGTATCGATCCCGGCGTGCTCATACATCAGAAGGCGCATCTCACTGCCCTTCTGAGAGAGCTCCTGAATCCACGCCTCATGCGCCTGCGCACGCAGCCGCGCCACCGCAAGCAGGTTCTGCACGGATCGCGGCGGTTCCCCAAAGCGATCCAGCAGCTCTTCGAGCATATCGTCGTGCTCCTCCTCGGTGCGGATCGCGGCAATGCGCTTATAGATATCCAGCTTCTGCGCCTCGTTTAGGATATAGCGATCCGGAATGAACGCGTCAATGTTGATATCAATTGTGGTTTCAAAACTCTCCCGCTCCGGCTCCCCTCCCTGCAGTTCTTTTACGGACTCATTTAACAGTTTACAGTAAAGGTCGTAGCCGACCGCCTCCATATGCCCATGCTGCTCGCTTCCCAGCAGATTTCCCGCGCCGCGGATTTCCAGGTCGCGCATCGCGATCCGGAAGCCGCTGCCCAGCTCGGTAAATTCACGGATAGCGGAAAGACGTTTCTCCGCGACCTCCCGCAGCATTTTATTACGGCGGTACATCAGGAACGCATAGGCCGTGCGGTTCGACCTCCCCACCCTGCCGCGGAGCTGATAAAGCTGAGAGAGGCCCATCGTATCCGCGTCATGGATGATCATTGTATTTACATTTGAGATATCCAGTCCTGTCTCAATAATCGTCGTCGTCACCAGAACGTCTACATCCCCATTAATAAAATCATACATAATCCGTTCCAGCTCATGCTCCTTCATCTGGCCGTGCGCAAACGCGACCCTGGCCTGCGGAACAAGCGCAGCTACTTTGTCAGTGACCTCTGCGATGGTATTGACACGGTTATATACATAATACACCTGACCGCCTCGTGAAAGCTCACGGCTGATCGCCTCGCGCACCATTTCCTCGTTATATTCGAGCACATAAGTCTGGATCGGCACACGCTCCTGGGGTGCTTCCTCCAGCACACTCATATCCCGGATCCCGATCAGGCTCATATGGAGCGTTCGCGGAATCGGCGTCGCCGTCAGCGTCAGTACATCAATGTCCGTCTTCAGCCGCTTGATCTTTTCCTTGTGCGTCACGCCGAAGCGCTGCTCCTCGTCAATCACCAGCAATCCCAGATCCTTATACTGTACATCCTTAGACAGCAGCCGATGCGTTCCAATCACGATATCCACCAGTCCGCGTTTCAAATCCTCCAGCGTTTTTTTCTGCTCCGCGCTCGTGCGGAACCGGCACATCAGATCCACGCGCACCGGAAAATCCTTCATTCGCTGCACAAAAGTATTATAATGCTGCTGCGCAAGGATCGTTGTCGGCACAAGATAAGCTACCTGCTTTCCATCCTGCACCGCTTTAAACGCGGCGCGGATCGCGATCTCTGTCTTTCCATAGCCTACGTCGCCGCAGATCAGGCGATCCATGATTTTTTTACTCTGCATATCATGCTTGACCGCTTCGATCGCCGTGAGCTGATCCTCCGTCTCCTCAAACGGGAACATTTCTTCAAACTCTCTCTGCCATACGGTATCCTCACTGTACGTAAAGCCCTCCCTGCGCTGCCGTTCAGCATAGAGCTTCACCAGATCCTGCGCAATCGAACGAACCGCGGTGCGAACTCTGGATTTGGTACGGTTCCATTCCTGTGTGCCAAGCTTATTCAGCTTAGGCGCCTTCGAGTCTCCATCCGCGTATTTCTGGATCACGTCTAGCTGAGTCGCCGGGACATAGAGGTTGCTGCCCCCGGCATACTCAATTTTCATGTAATCCTTTGTGACATGGTCGACCTCAACCTTCTCGATCCCCTTATAAACGCCCAGGCCATGATTTTCATGCACGACAAAATCGCCAATCGACAGCTCCGAAAAGCTGCTGATCTGCTTGCCCTCATAACGTCTCTGTCTTTTGCGCTTTTTCTTCTCCTGTCCAAAAATATCGCTCTCGGTAATCACGACAAATCGGATCAGGGGATACTCATAGCCCCGCTTCGCGTTTCCATAGGTAACCAGGATTTCCCCAGGCTGCACCTCGCGCTCCTCATCCTCCGTATAAAAGGCCGCCAGTCCTTCTTCTGTCAGATCCTTCGCCAGACGGTTCCCCCTCGTCCGAGAAGCCGCCAGCAGAATAACGCGATACCCATCGCGCTTCCAGCCCCTGAGATCCTTTACCAGATAATCAAAGCTGTTGTTGTATGGATTCACCGAGCGGACTGTCAGACTGTATTTACCGGATACCATCCACGGCGTCCGCGCCGTCTCCAGCGTACAAAGCCCCACCGCATTGCGTCTGCAAATCGCCGCGGCCGTCTCCTGCGCGGAAAACAGCAGCCTGGTCTGCCCCGGCAGCACATAGCCCTTTTCGAGACGGTTTTTCATACTCTCCGAAAATTCGAGTTCAACCGCGTCCCCTGCCTCCAGCATCCGATTCGGTTCGTCCAGAAAAATCAGGGTGTCCGGCAGCTCAAAATAATCCAGGAAGCTGGTTTTCTCCTTTACAAAATAATCTATAAAGCCCTCCATGGAAAGCGGCTCCTGAAATTCCGTGAGCTCGTCCCGACAGTCCTGCAAAAGCTGGCGGATCCTGACCGCCGCCTCCTGATTCTCATTTCGAAACCCCGTTTCCGCAGTCTTCGCCTCTTTTTCAATGCGATTAAGCGCCCGCTCTCTCGCCGCCCGATCCGGAATCAGCTCAGCAGCCGGATAGATGCGCACGGCGTCCAGGTTCTCAATGGAGCGCTGGCTCTCCACATCAAAGCTTCGAATCGAATCTACCTCCTCGCCCCAGAGCTCAATACGGACAGGGTTTTCTTCCGTCAACGGAAAAATATCGACAATGCCGCCCCGAACCGCAAATTGTCCCGGTGCCTCGACCTGTCCGGCGCGCTCATATCCAAGCCGGAGCAGATCCTTTTTCAGCTCTTCGATGTCAACCTCAGCCGCGCTGTCAATTTCCATAATATGAGATTTCCAGTCCTCAAACGGAACCATACGGTTCATACAGGCCGCCATCGTGGTGATAATCGTAAGAGGGGAGCGAGGGGGCGCTTCCACAGCAGCTTCCTGCGCGCAGCGCATTGGAATGGAAGCTGCGTCCTGCCGCCGAGCTTCGCGAGGGGGCGCTTCCACCAGAGCTTTCAATACCTGAAGCCTCTGCTGTTCAAGCAGGTTGCTGTGAATATCCGCCTGAAAGAAAATGAGATCCTTCGCCGGAAAATACAGGACATTCCGGTCAAAAAAACGATAATTCTCATACATTTCCTTTGCGCGGAGATCGTTGTAGGTAATAATGAGCGTGACTGTTCCTCCAGAGGGCGCTTCCATCTCCCTCCTGCGCTGAAATTCCTCCGCCATGCAATACACAAAATGTGATTTCTGCGAATCAATGCATCCGGTCACCTGAAGCAGACCGCGGTTTCCCGCGGTCTTTCTGCTAATCTCCTCAAACTCCTCAAGCTGCTGCATGGGTGTCAAAAACGCTTTCATATCGACTCCTGTTCCGTTATTTTGTTAAGGCTGCTTTTCACACAGTCCTGGCATTAAAGCGGTTCATCACCGTCTGCGTATCCTCCGTCAGCAGCATCGCCGCGGCATCCCCCGCGCGGACAAAAGCGTCCTTCATCGTTTCCCATTCATCTCTCGAAAAATGCCCCAGCACATAATCCGCAAGGTCATAACCCTCCGGTTTTTCTCCAACTCCGATCTTGATACGTGTAAACGCCTGCGTGCCAAGCTGCAGAATAATGTTTTTCATTCCATTGTGGCCGCCTGCGCTGCCCTTTGCCCGCACACGAAGCTGTCCCGGCGGAAGGCTGATGTCGTCATGGATTACCGTGAGCGCTTCCTCCGGGTCGATTTTATAAAAATCGCAGGCTGCCCGAATACTCTCTCCGCTCAGATTCATAAAGGTCAGTGGTTTCAGAAGCAGCACCTTCTGCCCCTCTATCCTTCCGCTGCCGCAGAGAGCCTTAAATTTTTCCGTCTCTATCGAAATACCATATTTGTCCGCCAGACAGTCGATCGCCTCATACCCCGCATTGTGGCGTGTATGCGCATACTGACGTCCCGGATTGCCAAGTCCCGCTATAATATACATGACAGCTCCTCCAGCTTTGCCACTATTTTTTCAAAATGCATGAAATGGGAGGCTTTCACAAGAATCGTATCGTCTTTTTGAACCAGATCCGGTAATTGCGCAAGCAGCGTCTGGAGATTTGGCAGGACAACCGTTTTGATTCCCGCATGAGCTGCAAGGATCCCCTCCGCGATATAAGCGCTCAATGAACCGACACAGATGCACAGATCCATGTCCAGTCCTCCGGCAAACTCCCCTACCTCGCGATGCATCTGTTCCTCCTCATTGCCAAGCTCTCCCATATCGCCGAGGATCGCCACTCTCCGGCCAAGCCCATCCTGCAGCACTTCAAGCGACGCTTTCATGGATACCGGATTTGCATTGTAGCAGTCGTCGATAATCGTATATTTTTCCGTATGAATGATGTGGAACCGGCCACTGACCGGCTGCAGGCTCTCAATTCCGGCGCGAATCTCGTCAGGCGTCAGCCCGTACCGCAGGCCGACCGCGGTAGCCGCAAGCGCATTCATCACCATGTGAATACCGGGAATCGGAATCAAAACGGTAAATGATGTCTTCCCCGCAATACAAATCCGGCATTCGACGCCGTCCAGCCCCTTCTTCTCAATCCGATCCGCGTAAATATCATTTTCCCCGCCAAGCCCAAAAAATACAGGACGGATTCCCTTTACCACATCGACTGTGATCAGCTTATCGTCATCCCCATTTAATATAATATATCCATCCGGGCGAAGGAAATCAAATATTTCCGATTTTGCGCGCAGGACACCGTCCCGGTTTCCCAGAAACTCCAGATGACACTGGCCGATATTGGTAATCACACAGGTATCCGGCTTTGCAATCGCCGCCAGCCGGTGCATCTCTCCAAAATGGTTAATTCCCATCTCAAGAACCGCGATCTGATCCTCCTCCCGCAGACGAAAAATCGTCAGCGGAAGTCCCAGCTCGTTATTAAAATTCCCCGCTGTTTTAAGTGTACGGTACTTCTGCGAGAGCACTGCGGCAATCATTTCCTTCGTGCTGGTCTTCCCCACGCTGCCGGTCACGCCGACTACCGGAATTGACAGCTGCTCCAGGTAACAGGCCGCCAGCGCACCCAGCGCAGCTACTGTGGATTCTACCTTTATGTAATTTCCACACCGAGCTTCGCGAGGGGACGTTTCCACAGCAGCTTCCTGCGCGTAGCGCATCGGAATGGAAGCTGCGTCCTGCCCTCGCCGGGAGGCATCCTCGTCCTTAGGACGGGATATTCGTCGAGCTTCGCGAGGGGGCGTTTCCACAATCACACAGAGCGCCCCTTTTTCCAGAACAGCAGGTATAAAATCATGACCGTCCACGTGCTCTCCTTTAATCGCCGCAAACAGGCAGCCCGGCTCCGCCTTCCGGCTGTCCGTCGTAATTGAACTGATTTCCCGTTCCCGATCCGCTTCACTCCCGTAATAAATTCCGCCGCAGGCCTTTGCAATACGGCTTAATGTCATATTTTTCATTATTATCCTTCCCGCGAATGTATCATCCGCTCATTCGATCACAATCGTATCGTCATCATCCGACGTTCCGTCACTGTCTGATGTGCCGTCCGGCCAGGTTGTCTCATCAGAAATCGTAATCTCAAATTCCGCTTCCCCTGTCGCCACACCGTCCGAATCATCCGTGCTGTCATCGTCTTCGATCCGGTTTGTTTCCGTGGAACCGTAATCCGAACTGCCAGAAGAAACGCTGTCCGACGCATCCGAAGAATCAGACCCGTATATCACAATAACATCTTCCTCATCGCTGCTGCCAGAACCATCCGAACTGTCTGAACTGTTTGCTGCATAGGATGTACCGCCGTCCGCCGTACTGTAACCGTAATCCGTCCCGGAGCTGTAGCAGACGACAGGCGTTCCGGCCTCAATATTCTCGTAGATGGTACGCGCCTGTGCGGTCGGCGTATTGATGCAGCCATGAGAGCCGCTGGTCAGATAGATAGTCCCGCCATAGGTGCTTCTCCACGAATCCGCGTCATGAATCCCCACATTTCCGTAGAACGGCATCCAGTAATCCACCGGCGTCTCATAGTCCTCACCCGTCAGTGTCGCGTCCTGCTGTTTATAAACTATATAAAAAATCCCTTCCGGAGAAGCATTCCCGGCGCTGGCGTTTCCTGTCACGACCGGCGTTTCCACAAGCAGCTCTCCATCCTTGTAATACCACAGCCTCTGATTGGTGTAATCAATCTCCACATAGGTATCGCCAATGTCGTTCGTCCCACGCGTCAGAGCGCTCCTGGTCCACACCGGAGAACGCCCTTCGGTCTGTCCCGCCAGCAGCAGACTGTACAGCTTTGCAGCCTCTGACTCCCGATCCATCTCCCAGCCATAGGTGACCGCCTCTACATAAACAGTCTCGCCATTGGATGTCTCAAAAGGCTCCATTGTACCGATCGTGTCATAGGTATCCGCAAGCGCATCCACCCACGCAGCGACTGAGTCATAGTCAAAGCATGGATTGTTATCCGCATCCAGAGAAAACCAGTCCATAAAGGTCGCAGAATCCAGCGTCACCACCACATCCCCGCTCATGTAATAATTGATTACCATAGATGCATACTGATTGTAAAGGCTCACCTCCTCGATCAGGCTCTCATCCTCCGAAGTAACCTCCGCCGTTGTATAGCACTCCGCCATCTCCAGGTTCAGGCTTTTCTTTCCCGCACGCACGGCGGTAAGCGCAGCCTCCTGTACTTTTTCTACGTCAAGCTCCGTCCCCTCCGTCTCTGCGACAATTCCGTAAGTGCCGTCCTCCAGAAGAGCCACATAAGCATCCTCCGGCGCAGTCATCTGATCCTCCTGCATCATAGAGAGCGCAGACACCGCAGCCGCAAGCTTTTCCTCATCATAAGTCACCGACGCCTCCATGGCATACGTCTGTCCGTCCGAAAAGTAAGCGGGAAGCCACGCCAGAAAGCTTTGTCCTTTTAAAAGCTCCTGCACCTCCCCATCTGAAACATAAGTATAATCAAACGCCTCCCCGGAAACCGTTTCCTGCTCCTCGTTCCTTCCCGTAATCACAAGGCGGTAATCCTCCGCATCAGCCGCTATCAGTTCCTCCGCTTCCGCAGCAGTCAGATCCGACACATCTATTCCGTTAATCGAAGTATTCTCCAGAAAATGTGTTGAATAGTGCATACCGATCGCACAGTACATGCCGATCACACACAGCAGCAAAACCAGCACAATCCCCAGCAGCCAGACTGTTCGTTTTCTCATATTATTCCTTCTTTCTCTGCGTTTCCACAGCGTCTGCCAAATGCGCAGCATTTCTTTTATTGCAGACGCGTCCTGCCCCTGAGCGCAAGCGAGGGGGCGTTTCCACAGCGTCTGCCAAATGCGACAGCATTTCTTTTATTGCAGACGCGTCCTGCCCCTGAGCGCAAGCGAGGGGGCGT
>JAJQIE010000073.1:8336-11047 GCA_021199395.1 Lachnospiraceae bacterium
TTCCACAGCGTCTGCCAAATGCGCAGCATTTCTTTTCATCTTATTACACGACCACTGATAATAAAAGGAACGTACCGTTAAAACTAAATTGTTTTTTTCTTAAAATTTGCCGGGAAACCACAGCCTTTTTGCACCGCGCCCCACAGTGGGCGCGTAGCGCAGGTATGACATGCAGCCACTGCTTCTACGCTCAAACGTTCAGGCCAGCCTGGGTCTCGCCTCCAGCACAGCAGCAGACGTCCCGGAAAGCACAATCTTCAATTCGCCGCCAATCAGGGGATATGCCGCCTCATCTTCAGAAAAGCCCTCCCTTGTCGTCACAAATATCCGCACGAGAATCTGATCATGCAGAATTCCCGCCGGTTTCACCGGAACCGTCAGATCCATACGCTCCTCACTGTTATTAAATACAATCACCATCTGGCTTTCGCGGCTGAACCTTCCGTATGCCAGCCAGTTCTTTTCTCCGCCGAGAAAACACAGAGAGCCATGAGACAGTACCGGGTACCGGCGGTGCATCGCAATCGCACGCCGGTGGAATTCCAGCATCTGACGGTCCTCATGTCCCCACGGATATGTGCGGCGGTTATCCGGATCCGTGAAACCGCAGACCCCCGCCTCATCCCCGTAATAGATGGTCGGCGCGCCCGGCCAGGTCATCTGCATAACCACTGCTTCCCGCATGATTTCCGGACGAACGCCCTCATTCGCCGCCTTAGCGCCAAGCTTCTCCACACGGCCGACCGTTCCGCTCGTCCGCGTCAGGAATCGGGAATGGTCGTGATTTGACAGCTCATTCATCGCCGTCTGCAGCGATGGAGTCAAAAATTCCGTCATTCCCTGCTGCATGGATTTTTGAAAGCTCTTCGCGTCTCCCCGCAGATCCTCTCTGTACTCATCGCTGTGCTTTTCCATTCCGGTAAAAAACCAGGTCATCGGCTCCATAAAGGCACGGTAATTCATGATCGTGTCCCACTGGTCGCCGCCCAGCCACGCGGAAGCATCCTCATAATGCTCAGCCAGAATAATCGCATCCGGATTCGCAGCTTTTACCACATCGCGAAATTTTCTCCAGAACTGATGATTGTACTCCGGTGAAAAACCCAGGTCGGCGGCCACATCCAGCCGCCAGCCGTCCACATTGTACGGCGGGGACACCCATTTCGCGGCAATCCTCAGAATATAATCCTCCAGCTCCTGTGAGCCCTCATAATTTAACTTAGGCAGGGTATCGTATCCCCACCACCCTTCATAGTATGGGTTACAAGGCCATTCGTGCTCATTATTAAATCGGAAAAACGAACGGTACGGACTGTCCGCTGAAACATATGCCCCCTTTTCATAGCCGGGCCGATTCTCATAGATCCGTTCCCGATCCATCCACTTATTAAAGGAGCCGCAATGGTTAAACACTCCATCCAGGATCACACGCATGCCGCGCCGATGAATTTCCTCCACAAGCTTTGCGAAAAACGCGTTGCTCGCCTCCAGATTTCGGTGATCCGTCACACGGCTGATGTACCGCGTCGCGTCCCGGTTACTCAGCTCTATCACCGGCCGGCCGGTATGCTGTGCAGAGGATTTTCCCGCAGAGCTTCCCTCCTCAAAGCTTTTCGTTCCAAAACATCCGGCCGCAAAATCTCCTGACTCAGAGCCCGACGGATACCCGCAGGAAGGAAGCAGATCGCCTTCGTCCGACACGATCACTCCGATATGCGGATCGACATAATCATAATCCTGTGTATCATACTTATGGTTAGAAGGGGAGACAAATACCGGATTCAGATACAAAACCTCCACGCCAAGCTCCTGCAGATAATCCAGCTTATCCCAGATACCCTGCAGGTCCCCGCCGTAAAATTCCCGCGTCCCATCTGACGCTGGAAGCTTATCCCAGTCTGTCACACGGTTCACAGGCTTTCCGATATAAAGATATTCCCCGTCCAGCACATCATTTGATGGATCCCCATTGCAAAAGCGCTCCGTAAAAATCTGGTACATGACCGCGCCCTTCGCCCAGTCCGGCGTCGAAAAACCGGGTGCCAGGCAAAACAGCCGGCTCTGATTCAGATTTCGTGACACGCCGGGTTTTGTGTAAAAGCACCTTGTCCTTCCCGCCTGAATTTCAAAATAATAATATACCGGCTCCTTCCCCACTGTAATCTCCGTTGCGTAATAGTCAAACCCCGAATCGCTGGATTCTATCTCCATCCGCTTTTTCAGAGAGCCGCTGATAAAAAAGACAAAGTCCACATTATCCTTTTTCGTCCGGAACCGTATCTTCACCTTATCTCCCGGCTCTGGCTCCATTGGCGTCACAAAATTATCCGTCCCATCGCTAAAAAGCGACTGTACGTCAAAAAGCGGCCTCATATGCATAAAATAGTCCAGCCTCTTCATCATTTTTTTTCTTTTCTGATCCATGCACGCTTCCTCATATTACATTTCATATCACATTTTTGAGCATTTTATTTGCTGAGTTTTTATTATAATGCAGAGATGGTTCCACGCGCAACCGTTTTTTAAGAAGCTGCTGACGGTCTGCCCCTGCAATCGAGCAGGAAGCGGTTTTTGCCTCATACTCGCCGCGCGGGGCAGGTGCGCCGTAAGGCACAAAACTTCTCTGCCTGACCCTGCGCATCAAAATAACCAGCCCGCAAAAGCCTTACGAGCTGGCCGTTCTGATAAAATTAAACTGGTAAAATTAAAGG
>JAJQIE010000045.1 GCA_021199395.1 Lachnospiraceae bacterium
GGGCATGAGCCGTCCTATAAGAGCGAGACAACGCCGCGCTATGACGCGCGGGAAGTCGCCAGAAAGCGGGCGTCGCTGGAGGGAGCGCTGCTTGTACTTGGCTCAGCGACGCCTTCTCTCGACTCTTATTATGCGGCGCAGCGCGGGAGCTGCGGACTGCTTACCATGCGGCAGCGGCCGTCGGGCGGTCAGCTTGCGGAGGTATCCGTCGTAGATATGCGCAGGGAGCTGCGGGATGGCAACACGTCGATCCTGAGCCGTACCCTCACAGGAAAAATCCGTTCCTGTCTGGAACAGGGTCTGCAGAGTATGCTTTTTATCAACCGCAGAGGCTATTCCGGATTTGTCTCCTGCCGTTCCTGCGGGCATGTGATCAAATGTCCGCACTGTGACGTCTCACTTTCGCTGCATCGGGGCGGACGGATGATCTGTCATTACTGCGGGTATGAAATGTCGGCGGTCACAAAATGCCCTTCCTGCGGCTCTCCGTTTATTGGCGGCTTCAAGGCAGGGACGGAACAGATCGAGGCGGTAGTGGCGTCCGCTTTTCCGGGAGCGCGGATTCTGCGCATGGACGCGGACACGACCAGGGGCAAGGACGGACACGCGGAAATCCTCCGCGCGTTCGGCCGGCATGAGGCGGATATCCTGGTCGGCACACAGATGATCGTGAAAGGGCATGACTTTCCACAGGTAGCGCTTGTCGGAGCGCTTGCCGCGGATCTGTCCTTAAATGTCAGCGATTTCCGGGCTGCGGAGCGGACCTATCAGCTTCTGGCGCAGGCCGCCGGACGCGCGGGACGGGGGAAAATACCGGGAGAGGTGGTGATTCAGACCTATCTTCCGGAGCATTACGCGATTACATGCGCGGCGGCACAGACCTATGAGCCTTTTTATGAGCAGGAGATCCGATACCGCGAGCTCTCCGGCTATCCGCCGATGGGAGGGCTGATGTCAGTCCACTGCGCAGCAGAGGACCGGAAGCAGCTGGAGGAGGCGATCGGCTATCTGGCGCGCTTTGCGAGAGGGGCGGCGGAAAAATATCAGGCGGTGGTTATGGGACCCGCCGATGAGACTGTTTCGAAGATTAAGGATGTTTACCGCATGGTACTGTACATCCGGCACAGAGACGAAAAAGCACTGACGTTGATCAGGAATTATCTGGAGCAATACATTGAGATGAACAGTGGCTTTCACGATATAAAAATAAATTTTGAAAGGTAGGAGACAAAAATGGCACTGAGACAGATCCGAATTATGGGAGATGAAAAACTGACAAAGGTATGCCGTCCGGTACAGATGATGACCCCGCGCACAAAGCTGCTGATCCGGGATATGCTTGATACGATGTATGACGCGAACGGGGTCGGGCTGGCCGCGCCGCAGGTCGGTATATTAAGACGAATTGTGGTTATCGATATAGGAGATGGACCGCTTGTGCTGATCAATCCGGAGATACTGGAGACATCCGGTGAACAGACGGGACAGGAGGGCTGCCTGAGCCTGCCCGGACAGGCGGGTATGGTGACGCGGCCGAATTATGTAAAGGTAAAGGCGCTCAACGAGGACATGGAGGAGTTTGTGACGGAGGGCGAGGAGCTGCTGGCACGCGCCATCTGCCATGAGTGCGACCATCTGGAAGGGATCATGTATGTGGAGAAGGTGGAAGGAGACCTGTTTGAAGTGAGCGATGAGCCGGAGGAAGAAGGAGAAGAGAGCGGGCAGAGCGAGGAGAGCGGGCAGAGCGAGGAGAGTGAGCAGAGCGAACAGGGAGAGGCCTGAAACGACTCAGATAAATAACCAGGATGAATCAGAATAATAAGAAAAGCTGAAAGCGAAAAAGAATGGCAAAGGAGCATTTATGATAAAAAATGTGGTATTTATGGGGACACCGGATTTTGCGGTGGGTACTCTAAAGGCCCTGATCAGCGCTGAACGGTTCCATGTGCAGGCGGTGTTTTCGCAGCCGGATAAACCTAAGGGGCGCAGCAGGGAGCTTCAGATGACGCCGGTAAAGGCCGCGGCCGTGGCGGCGGGGATTCCGGTCTGCCAGCCGACCCGAATACGGGAGCCAAAATGGATTGAGATTTTAAAGGAGCTGCACCCGGATGTGATTGTTGTAGTGGCATTTGGACAGATCATCCCGCAGGCAATTCTGGATTTGCCGGAATATGGCTGTATCAATGTTCATGCCTCCCTGCTCCCTAAGTACCGTGGCGCAGCGCCGATCCAGTGGGCGGTCATTAACGGGGAGCGGGAGTCCGGCGTGACCACGATGCGTATGGACGCGGGACTGGATACCGGCGATATGATTTTAAAGGCGGCCGTTCCGCTTGAAAAGGACGAAACAGGGGGAAGCCTGTTTGAGAAGCTGAGCAGTACGGGTGCGCAGCTTTTGCTGGAAACGCTGGATGCGCTTGGAAACGGAACCGCGCAGTATGAGAAGCAGCCGCAGGAGAGTCCGACGGCGTATGCGGCCATGCTGAAAAAAGAGGACGGACGCATCGACTGGAACAGAAGCGCTTCTGAGATTGAATGTCTGATCCGGGGCATGGATCCGTGGCCGAGCGCATGGACCAGGTTCCGTGGGAAGCTTCTGAAAATATGGAAGGCGGAGGTCGTGGAAAGCTCCGGAGATCCGGGTAATGCGGGCGTGAAGACCAAGACACAGATCCGTCCGGAAAATGCAGAAGTGAAATCCGAGCCGCAGACCTGTCCGGACAATGCGGAAATGCAGATGGAAGCTCTGTCTCAGCCTGGCACGGTCTGCAACGTGACCAGATCCGAACTGTATGTCCAGACCGGCGAGGGCGTGCTCTCTGTCCTTGAATTGCAGCCGGAGGGAAAAAAGAGAATGCCGGTGGATGCGTTTCTGCGCGGATATCCGGTAAATCCAGGAGAACATCTGGGGTGATTCGAAATCCGCAACACAGCTTTACGAAAAAATATTTTTATGGTAAAGTGATAAAAATGCTTCGAAAGAGAGTATCAGTAGCTGAAATAGATGGAGAAAGGGGTCTTTTCTATGCTGTATGGTTATTATATGTTTGATTGGACGTATCTCCTGGTGATTATTGGTCTGCTTCTTTCACTGGCGGCTTCGGCAAATGTGAACGGCGCCTACAGGAGATATAGTCGAGTGCGCAGCATGAGCGGACTGACCGGAGCGATGGCTGCTCAGAGGGTTTTACACAGCGCAGGGATTTACGATGTCAGGATTGAGCGTGTGTCAGGGAACCTGACCGATCATTATGACCCGCGTTCGAAGACGCTCAGGCTCTCGGATGGCGTCTTTGCGTCAGATTCCGTGGCGGCGGTCTGCGTAGCTGCGCATGAGTGCGGGCATGCGGTACAGGATCAGGTGGGCTACGCGCCATTGTCCTTTCGCAGTTCACTGGTACCGGTGGCAAACTTTGGCTCTCAGCTGGGATGGCCGGTTTTCGTGATTGGCTTTCTCTTTTCAATTCAGCCGCTGATCACGGCTGGCATCGTGCTGGTTACGCTGGCGGTACTTTTTCAGCTGGTGACGCTTCCGGTTGAATTCAACGCGTCCTCGCGCGCAATGCGGATGCTGGAGAATACGCATATCCTGGGCGGCCAGGAGCTTGCGGCCGGGAAAAGGGTATTGAGAGCGGCGGCTATGACGTATGTGGCGGGTCTTACCGCTTCTGTGCTGCAGCTGCTTCGACTGATTCTTCTTTCAGGGGGCAGGAGGCGCAGATGACAAAACCGGTAAATATCAGGGAAATCGCCCTTGGCGTTATGATGGAGATTACGGAGGAGGAGGCTTACAGCCATGTAGTGCTGCGAGAGACTCTGGGAAAATATCAGTTTCTGGAAAAGCGTGACCGGGCATTTATTTCGAGAGTGGTGGAGGGTACGCTGGAGCATATGATTCAGCTTGATTATATTATCGAGCAGTTTTCCAATGTCCCGGTTTACAATATGAAGCCTCTGATCCGGAACCTGCTGCGGCTGTCTGTATATCAGCTGAAATATATGGACAGCGTGCCGGATTCCGCCGTCTGCAATGAGGCGGTAAAGCTGGCGCAGAAAAAGGGCTTTTACAATTTAAAAGGATTTGTAAACGGTGTTCTACGCAATACCGCAAGGAGGCTTTCTCAGGTGCGCTATCCGGACGCGAAGCAGGAGCCGCTCCATTATCTTTCCGTCAAGTATTCTTTTCCAATCTGGATGCTGAATAAATGGGTATCGCAGTTTGGCTATGAGGTGACCGAGAAAATATGCCGGGATTCCCATATGGGCAGGGGAACAGTGGTGCGGTGCAATCTTTCCAGGGCGTCCAGAGAGGAAATTATTCAGAGCCTCAAAATGCAGGGGATTACGGTAAAGCAGCATCCCTATCTGGATTATGCGCTGGAGATATCGAATTACAACTATATAGGCGCGGTAGCTGCTTTCCGGAAAGGATGGATACAGGTACAGGATATCAGCTCCATGCTGGTCGCGGAGATTGCCGCGCCGAACTGGGGCGATTACTGTATTGACGTATGCGCGGCTCCGGGCGGAAAAAGCCTGCATATTGCGGATAAGCTGATGGGAAGCGGCTACGTGGAAGCCAGGGATATTTCCGGGCGCAGGGTACAGATGATGCAGGAAACGATCGAGCGGACAGAAGCGATCAATATCCGCGCGATGCGGATGGACGCGACAGTCATGGATGAGGAGTCGCGGGGGAAAGCCGATATCGTACTGGCGGACGTCCCCTGCTCCGGCCTTGGCGTACTCAGGAAAAAGCAGGATATTAAATATAAAATGTCGGAAAAACAGCAGCAGGACATCATCCGGCTGCAGCGCCAGATCCTGGCGGTTGTACAGGAGTATGTCCGTCCGGGCGGGACTCTGATTTACAGCACCTGCACCATCGGAGCCGATGAGAATCAGTGCAATATCAAATGGTTTCTGGAAAATTATCCGTTCCGGCTGGAAAGCATTGATCCCTATATCTGCGACGACCTGAAAAGCCGGACGACGGCGGGCGGCTATATTCAGCTGCTTCCCGGCATACATCATTCAGACGGATTTTTCATTGCAAGGCTGCGGAGGGGATAGATATGCCTGGGAAAGACATCAAATCCATGACGTTCGAAGAGCTGAGTGCAGAGGTCGCTGCGCTTGGGGAAAAAGCATTCCGGGCCGGACAGCTGTATCAGTGGATGCACCGGAAGCTGGCGCGCGGTTTTCATGAAATGACCAACCTGCCAAAGACCTTTCGGCAGACACTGAGCACGCAGTATGAATATACGTCCCATATACTTGTGGACCGCCGCATTTCGAAGCTGGACGGCACCGAAAAATACCTGTTTGGACTTCATGACGGAAACGTGGTGGAAAGCGTGCTCATGCGCTATCATTTCGGGAATTCGGTTTGCATATCCTCACAGGTCGGCTGCCGTATGGGCTGTCGGTTCTGCGCTTCTACCATCGGAGGGCTTAACAGAAATCTTACTCCCGCGGAAATGCTGGATCAGGTCTATTCCATTCAGAGGATTACTGGTGAGCGCGTTTCCCACCTGGTCGTTATGGGGACTGGCGAGCCGCTTGACAACTATGACAGCCTGCTCCGTTTTTTAAAGCTTTTGAGCGATGAAAACGGGCTGAATCTCAGCCAGAGAAATATTACGGTATCGACCTGTGGTCTGCCGGAGCGGATACATAGCCTTGCGGATGAACAGCTGCAGATCACACTGGCCTTATCTCTGCACGCGCCCTCACAGGAGAAGCGCAAGTTATTGATGCCCGTAGCATATAAATATGATCTGAGGGATGTGCTTGACGCCTGTCGGTATTACTTTGACCGGACCGGCCGCCGGATCACCTTTGAGTACAGCCTGGTGGGCGGCATCAACGACGCGCCGGAGGACGCCGCGCAGCTCGCAAAGCTGCTGAAGGGCTGGAACTGCCATATAAACCTGATCCCGGTGAACCCGATTAAGGAGCGCGACTATGTCCAGTCTGACCAGCGGACCATACTGGCCTTCAGAAGCATCCTGGAGAAAAACGGGATGAATGTCACAGTCAGAAGAGAGATGGGAAGGGACATCGCCGGAGCCTGTGGACAGCTGCGGAAGGGATATATCGACAGTGGCAACAGGAGTGGGGAATCTTGCCCTTTTCCCGGCAGTGTGTTAGAATGATGCCAAAGCTAAACCGGGAAGGTATTGTGTAGTAAGAAAGGATAAGTAAGATGAGGATTTACAGCGTCACAGATATCGGCAGGAGACGATCCTCCAATCAGGATTTTATCTATGCCTCTGACCAGCCGGTCGGCAATCTTCCGGATCTGATGATTGTCGCGGACGGCATGGGCGGACACAATGGAGGAGATCTGGCTTCACGCTATACAGTGGAGTCTATCATCGAATATCTTGAACAGGCGCAGGAAAAGCGGCCGATACCGCTTCTCTCCGAGGCGATTCATTATGCCAACGACCGTGTGCTGGAAAAGGCTGCAGCGGACAGAACGCTGGAGGGAATGGGGACGACAGTGGTAGCGGCTGTGATAAAAGAAGGATATCTGTATGTCGCCAATGTCGGAGACAGCAGGCTGTATCTGATCGATCAGGAGATTTCACAGATTACCAGAGATCATTCGCTGGTGGAGGAAATGATCCGGATGGGGGAGCTGCAGCGCAAGGACGCGCGCAGTCATCCGGACAAGAATGTGATCACCAGGGCTGTCGGTGTGAAAACGCCGGTGCGGGTTGATTTCTTTGATGTAAAGCTGGAGCCGGGAGACCGTATTCTGCTCTGCTCAGATGGACTTACCAATATGGTTGAGGACGCGGAGATTCTGCAGATTGTCAGAAAGTACAGTTCGCCGAAAGAGGCGGCGTGCCATCTGGTGAATGAGGCGAATAAAAATGGGGGAAAAGACAACATCTCAGTAGTTCTCGCTGAAGTTTGATAATGGGGAGAGAGATATGCTAAGTGCAGGAATGTTTATTCAGAACAGATACGAAATAATATCCAGGATCGGATCCGGCGGTATGGCTGATGTATACAAGGCCAGGGATCACAAGCTGAACCGTTTTGTCGCCGTCAAGGTGCTCAAAAAGGAATTCCGGGAGGATAAGGTCTTTATTTCCAAATTCCGGGTGGAGGCACAGTCGGCTGCGGGACTGGCACACGGCAATATTGTCAACATCTATGACGTCGGGGAGGAAGCCGGGATCAATTACATCGTGATGGAGCTGGTGGAGGGCATTACGCTGAAGCAGTATATCGCGGATAAAGGGCGGCTGTCCGTCCGGGAGGCGACCAGTATTGCGCTGCAGATTTCCGCCGGTCTGGAGGCCGCGCACAACAACGGTATTATTCACCGTGACGTGAAGCCGCAGAATATTATGATATCGACGGATGGCAAGGTCAAGGTGGCGGATTTCGGGATCGCCCGCGCCTCATCCGCAAATACGGTGACCTCCAATGTGATGGGCTCTGTGCATTACAGCTCGCCGGAGCAGGCAAGGGGCGGCTACAGTGATGAAAAGAGCGATATTTATTCTCTGGGGATTACAATGTATGAGATGCTGACCGGGCATGTTCCGTTTGACGGGGATACGGCGGTGGTAGTTGCGCTCCATCATCTGCAGGATGAGGTGCATGGTCCGAGGGAAGAGGTTCCGGAGATTCCGTACAGTACGAACCAGATTGTACTGAAATGTACCCAGAAGAGTCCGGACCGCCGATATCCGAACATGACGGAGCTGATCCGCGATCTGAGAGAATCGCTGGTCAATCCGGAGGGGGATTTTGTGACATGGCCCGTAGCGGACCGCACATCGCAGACCATTGTGATGTCGAGAGATGAGATGGATCAGCTCAAATCCGAGCAGAAGATGCCGTCCTATGACGAGACTCTGGATGTGGGAGCCGCGGCAAACCTGCACATACCGGAAACCGATTCCGTGCAGAACCGCGCCTATCAGCCGGGGAGCTATTACCAGAAAAGCCAGTACCAGGAGGTCGCGCCGGGCAGGCAGGATTCCTCTTATGACGGTAGCCGCTGGAATTCAGACTATGGTCTGGACGATGTGGAGGAGGAAGAATACTACGGCTCCTACGATGATCCGGAGGATTATGGCGTGCGCGGAAGCGGACAGGAGGAAAGCTACCGTCTGGAGGAGAGCTTTGAACCGCAAAGGAAAAGAAAGCAGGGGGATGACGATATAGAAGGGGATCTGAACCCCAGGCTGGAAAAAGCGGTGACATTGGGCGGGATCATCATCGCTGTTGTAGTTGGCTGCGTGTTCCTGGCTTTGCTGGCAAATGCGTTTGGCCTGATGAACTTTTCGGGCAGAAAATCGGATTCCGGCAGCGATGACATCATTATCGAGACCGAATCAGAGAGGGCGACAGAAAAACAGACGGAAAAACAGACAGAATCAGAGTCGGAAAAGGAGACAGAGGCAGAATTCGCTCTGGATAATCTCAGCAACATGGAGCTTTCACAGGCGCAGGCGCTGCTTTTGACACGGGGGCTGCAGTATTCAGTGGATGAGACACAGTACAGTGATACGGTAGCAAGCGGCTATGTGATCTCCACGGATCCGGAATATGGAGAGCTGGTAAGCGCAGGCGATGTAGTCACGCTCTATGTCAGCCAGGGTTCGCAGGAGGAGTCCGGGACGGAAGAATCGGAAGCTGGCGAGGTAGAATATAAGACGCTCTGGAGCCTGGCAGGCTACACGGTCGAGAGGGCGGAGGAAGCGCTTGATATGCTGGGGCTGACAGCGGCTTATGCGTATGAGGCGAGCGATACGATCAGTGAGGGCATGGTTGTCCGTACCAGCGCGGAGGATACAGATGGACAGGTGCCGGCAGGCAGTACAGTCACCCTGTATATCAGCACCGGAGCGGATTCAACGGCGGACAGTGGAGATGATGCGGCGGATTCGACGACCGACGAGGGGGTGTCTGTGACGTCTGCAGGCGGTACATGGCAGTGCAACGCTTCGCTGACTGAGCCGTCTGGCTATACCGGACAGCCGGTGCGCATTACTTTGTACCAGAATGGAACGGAGACAACTGTGTTTGAAGGAGAGACGACATTCCCTTATCTTCTTCAGGTGAATGGAGCCGCCGGGGAAACGACGGGAATCGCTTATGTGTATCTGCTTGATGAGACTACGGGAGAGGTGACAAGCAAGATTGAGTATTCCGGCATTACGTTTAGTCAGGTGGATTGATGCGTGGAAAAATAATCAGGGGCGTCGGGGGCTTTTACTATGTCCATGCCACGGACGGTGCCATTTATGAATGCAGGGCAAAGGGGATTTTTCGAAAAGAAAAGATAAAACCACTGGTAGGCGATGACGCGGAGATCACGGTGCTGGACGCGACCGCCCGGACTGGAAATGTAGACCTTCTCCTGCCGCGGAAAAATACGCTGATCCGTCCAGCGGCGGCGAATGTGGATCAGGCGATGATCGTATTTGCGCTGACACAGCCCAGACCGAATCTGAATCTGCTGGACCGGTTCCTGATACTTATGAGCCGGCAGGAGATCCCGGTCATTATCTGCTTTAACAAAGCCGATTTATCCGGCGAGGAGCAGATAAAGGAGCTGTCGGAGATTTACCGGGGCTGCGGCTGCGAGGTGTGTTTTATGAGCGTGGCGCGCCGGGAGGGGCTCGAACGGGTGAGAAGCCTTCTGGACGCGAAAACCACCGTGCTCGCTGGTCCCTCCGGCGTGGGAAAATCCTCCCTGACGAACGCTTTCCTTCCGGAAAAACATATGGAAGTGGGGGAGGTCAGCAGAAAAATTGACAGAGGAAAGCATACGACGCGGCACACAGAGCTTCTGGTGCTTTCCCCGGTCGCAGACGGTGTGGCTTCCTCTGATGAAAGCGGCAGTACCTATCTGCTGGACACGCCGGGCTTCAGCTCCCTGTACCTGCAGGGGATTGCATATGAGGAGCTGAAAAATTATTTTTATGAATTCACACCCTGTGAACCGTATTGCAGATTTCAGGGCTGTATGCATTTGAAAGAGCCGGACTGCGCGGTGAAGGAAGCGGTAGAACGCGGCGATATCCACAGAGCGAGATATGAGAGCTATGCGCTTCTGGTGCGTGAGCTGCGGGAAAACAGAAAATACTGATAAAATAGTAATAAAGAGAAACGGGAGAAGGGAAATGGAACGGAGAAATATTCTGGCGCCTTCAATTCTGGCCGCCGATTTTAAAGCATTGGGGAATGAGGTACAGGCGGTGACAGAGGCGGGGGCCAAATATCTGCACATTGATGTGATGGACGGCGTATTTGTGCCGAGTATTTCTTTTGGAATGCCGGTCATATCATCCATTCGCGGGCTGACGGACTGTACATTTGACGTGCATCTGATGATCGTGGAGCCGGAAAAGTATATCGCGGATTTTGCGGCCTGCGGGGCGGACAGTATCACCGTCCATGCGGAGAGTGCCAGGCATTTGCAGCGTACCGTCCATGATATAAAAAGCCGCGGCCTGCGTGCGGGAGTGGCGCTCAATCCGGCTACTCCGCTGAATGTGCTGGAGTATGTACTGCCTTATCTGGATATGGTGCTGATCATGACGGTCAATCCGGGCTTTGGGGGACAGGCTTATATCCCGGAAATGACGGAGAAGATCCGCACTCTTCGCCGCAAAGCGCTCGATAAGGGGTATTCTCTGGATATCGAGGTAGACGGCGGTATCAACGACCAGACGCTTCGCACTGTCCTGGATGCCGGAGCAAATATATGCGTGGCGGGTTCCGCAGTATTTAAGGGTGAGCGCGCGGCAAACGTGCGGAAAATGCTGAGCGTGATGTCCGAATATAAGGAATATGAGTAAATCCGGATAAAACGGAGCAGATGGGATGTCCTGAGGACATCCTTTTTTGCTTTATAGGAAACTTCGTTCCTATAAAGCAAAAACGCTCCGCGAGGATGCGCACGATGCACATAGGAAGGCTGCTTCGCAGCTGTGCTCTCCGT
>JAJQIE010000340.1 GCA_021199395.1 Lachnospiraceae bacterium
GCGAGGAATAATCTGTGATGATCAGGTCTGTGATGAACAGCAGATCATTCAGCTCGGTTTCTTCTGACAGATCCAATACCCGGTCTTTGTATTTATCCGGAACCGGATGCGATTCCCGGACAAATGGATGATGCTTGATAATCAGGGCATATTCCTTGCCGACCGCGTCCATAAACTCGTCGACCTGAAATTTTTCCATCGGATAATAGGAATCTTCCTTCACATCGCCGCGGAAGGTGGGCGCAAACATGATTACCTTTTTCCCCTGCAGCATCGGATACTGCTGATACAGACGCGCTCTGGTCTGCTTCTTATAATCCTCATCGAAGAACACGTCGCTGCGCGGGATACCAGTCGGCACCACATTGGCAGTCGGGATACCAAAGCCCTCCGAATGGCAGATCTGAACGTTCTTCGTGCTGACCGTCACATAATCATAATTGCGGTGCATCGCGGTGCGCTGCGGAGAACCCTTAGGCTTACCAAGTCTTGTGAACCCAAATGTTTTAAAAGCTCCGCAGGCATGCCAGAGCTGGACTACCTTTGTCTCGTCTCTGACTGAAATATAATGCACATACGGCGTAAATTCATCCAGGACAATGACCTTGCTCGTCGCGCACAGCAGAGCAAAGCGATCCATTTCAGCCCGTGTCATATGAAAGAGATCCTTTGTGTTCAGATACATCTGAATATCCAGATTCGGATCGTCCTTGATTTTTTCATAGACAAAAGCGAAATTGCCGGACAGCTCATCCCGCCTGACTGAGATAAAGGAGATCCTTCCGGGCTCTACAGCCTGATTTTTCTTCAGACGATTGTACACGCGGATCAGACGGCGCTTTTTCAGATTCGTGATTCGGTTATAGGCGACCTGTCTGGCGCTCCCAAGTGAAATCTTATGCTGGCTTAAATATTGCAGCCTGGCGTTCACATGAATAGCAAATTTTTCCAGAAGCGTCGTTGCATTCGACTGTTCCTTTCCTGCGTAGCCGACAATCCCGACGGTTGCCAGAAGTCCGTCGAACAGGAACCAGGGCAGCAGACACAGCGCCAGAATAAAAGACAGCCAGTGATAGATTTTGTTCAGCCTCCTTTTTAACTTCCAGCCGCTATGTATTGTCTCAAACCGTTCCAGCTTCTTTTTCCAGTCCTCCTGATGGACAAACAGAAGAGAATGATCTTCAATCCTGCACTGGTATACAAGCTCGTCCTGTTCAAAGATATCCGGAGTGATCGGGATTGGGATTTTTTCCTCATAATAATCATTATAAAGGACGTTAAAGTACATCCGAATGTCATTCCCTGAATTTCTGGATTTCCAGAACAACTGATCCAAAAGATAGGTGTATTCGCTGTGGAAGGTAAGCGTGTCCTCCACTTCCTCCTGCTCGAAACGGCGGATCACCAGTGGAATCCTCCGATCCTCCAGTCCGTTGATAAAATGCAGGAGCACCTTCGGCTTGGAAAGAGGTCCGATATACGCAAACGCTCCGTCCACGACAAAGCTGATTTTATTGGCCCTGATATGGATTTCTCTCACCTTCAGGCTGTAGTCCATTGCAAATCCTCCTGTGAGTTTTTAATTTTCTTTATTGCCGCTCGAATCCGACGAATATTTTCCAGTGTATACGGGCATGGAGAAAGCGACTGCCTGTCCGACCAGAATCCTGCTCGATCTGTCTGTCAGGCTTCGCCGTGAGGTCTGGTTCTCTGATACAGTGCTTCCAGATCTTTTTTGTCCCAGCCGATCGCCAGCCGTTTTGCTTTGATCAGCTCCCCCAGATCACCCTTCTGGAAAATGCTTGACGTGCCGGCGACAAAGATATCCGCACCCTGTGCGTAGAGCTTTGCCGCATTCTCTACGGAGATATTGCCGTCCACTTCAATATCGACTTCCTGGTGTCCAAGCTCATCGAGCAGCCTTCGCACCCGGCCTGCCTTCTCGATCGTGTGGGGAACTATTTTCTGCCCTGCAAATCCGGGATTTACGTTCAGGACGAGCACTCCGGCAATATAATCAGCCACCTCCTCCAGCACCTGGATCGGCGTCCCCGGATTGATCGCGATCATCGGACGGACGCCCTTTTTTAGCAGATAATCGAGGCATCTCTGGATATGGCTGGTGCCTTCATAGTGGAGCGATACCTGCTCTCCCGGCTGGAAGTCAAACCATTTCAGCTTTTCCTCCGCGCGGTCTACCATAAAGTGACAGTCAATCGTAATATCGGTCAGGCTGCGCAGCCTTTTGACGAAATCAGGCCCATATGCCAGATTGGGGACAAAGGTACCGTCCATGACGTCCACATGGAGGTACTCGATCCCGTATTTTTCAAATTCGCGAACGTAAGTCATTACCTGATCAAATCCCGCGCACATGACGGATGCCGCGATTTTTCCCTTGCGATCCATAAATACTGCGTTTCCTCTTTCTTTCTTAATATAAACTCCTGTGCCCGCTTTGCGGGTAAAAGTCGTCCAATATTCATGCTCGTGCCATGCCTGCATGGCACGAGCACGTCTATCGACGGTACTTTTACAGCAGATTTTTACATGGTAGAATTCTTTGTGTTACCGGAATACGTGTTTTTGCCGACAGTGCCTGTTACCGTTGACGTCATATTGACCGCGATTTTCGACGACTTGATCGTATTTCCGGATATGGATACTTTACACTTTGTACCGTAGATTCCGGAGGTCGTTGAGGTACCCGTGATGGTGTTCCCGGTGACAGTAATCGTATAGGACGTTGTCAGAGGATTCAGGAATATCTGCGCGTCGGTCTTACACTTTGTGATCGTATTTTCACTGATGGTCATATCGGACTTCAGAGAATTAATCGAGATTCCACGTCCCTTGCAGGTCTTGATCGTATTGCCGGAGATCGTCTTAATTTTGCTGGAAGCCTGTACAAAGATTCCATGGCTTTTCGCGCTGGTAATCGTATTGTTTTTAATGTTTGACAACGTGCTCTTCTTATCTACGCCAATCCCATATTTCCCTGCCGATGAGATCTTGTTGCTGCTGACAGTCGTCACCTTGCTGGAATCATAGACAAAGATGGCATTCGTGGCCGCGTCGGAGATCGTATTGCTCTTGATCGTAGTGACTGTGGATTTCTCCACATCAATGCCATATTTTCCGGCTGAGGTGATCTCATTCCCGCTGATGGTCGTCACTGTGCCGGAATTAAAGACATAGATACCGATCAGCTTAGGGCTGGAAATCGTATTTGTTTCAATCGCTTCTACCGTCGCCTTTTCTACGTCGATGCCGTACTTGCCCGCCGACTTGATTGTGTTTCCACTGATACTGCCGGTCACTTTACTGGAGTTGTAGACAAAAATACCATTTACCTTAGGGCTTGTGATCGTGTTGCTGGTGATGTTTTTGACCGTACCCTTTTCCAGAGCGATTCCGTAATTTCCGGCCTTACTGATCTTATTGCTGCTGATCGTTGTCACCTTGCCTGAGCTGACCACGTAAATACCGTTTGAGGTCGGGCTGGAGATCGTGTTGCTCTTGATGGCAGCAACGGTTGCCTTTTCTACGTCGATGCCATATTTTCCGGCTGACGAGATCTTGTTTTTGCTGATAGAGCCGGTCACCTTACTGGAGTTGTAGACAAAAATACCATTTACCTTGGGACTCGTGATCGTGTTGCTGGTGATGTTTTTGACCGTACCCTTTTCCAGAGCGATCCCGTAATTTTTGGCCTTACTGATCGTATTACTGCTGATTGTGGTTACGCTGCCTGAGCTGACCACGTAAATGCCGTTGGAAGCCGGGCTGGTAATTGTGTTGCTTTCAATGGTGGCAACGGTTGCTTTTTCTACGTCGATGCCATACTTCCCTGCTGACGAGATTTTGTTTTTGCTGATGGAGCCGGTCACCTTACTGGAGCTATAGACAAAAATACCATTTACCTTTGGACTCGTGATCGTGTTGCTGGTGATGTTTTTAACCGTACCTTTTTCCAGAGCGATCCCATAATTTCCGGCGCTGGAGATCTTGTTGCTGCTGATTGTAGTCACCTTTCCGGAATCAAACACATAAATGCCGTTGGTAGCCGAGCTGGAAATCGTGTTGCTTTTAATCGTGGTAACGGTCGCGTTTTCTACATCAATCCCGTATTTTCCTGCGGAAGTAATGGTGTTTCCCGTTATGCTGGACGCGGAGGAGCCGGAAAATACGTAAATCCCGTTGGTCTGTGCCTTTGTGATGGTATTATTTGTAATCGTATTGCCTGTGCTGTCCGTCGTCAGCTGAATCCCGTAATAAGCGGTATTGCTGCTCGATGATCCGGTATAGGTAATGCTGTTAGCAGTCACCGTTGAATTTCTCGTATCATACAGGCGGATTCCGTTGCTGGCGGTCTTAATCGTATTATTGGAAATAGTAACGCCGCTGATATAGTAATTTCCGTTCGGAATCGGATCGCCGCCGCTGTCCTCGTCAATACCCTCGCTCTCATAAGAGGTTGAGAAGCCGCGCACCAGAATAGCCACCCCTTCATACGCGGCATACGGATCCGTGCCTTTGCAGGTGATAGTATTATTGGATATCACAATATTCTGGTTCGACGCGGGCGTCTGATAGCTGGTGGAGGAGGTCGCCGCAAGCCCGCCTTCCTTTGCCAGAGTAGACGACAGGAAGGTACCGGAATCATAGATGGAATATAGGACAATGCCGCGCGGCGCCGCCGCGCCGGATTCCGTGTTTGCGTTGATGGTATTATTGCTGATGGTGCAGTTGATCCAGTTCATGCCCTGGATGGTTGCGCTTTTACAGTTGGTAAAGGTACAGCCGGTAATGCTGATCGTATTGACCGGATTGTTGAGCACGGTGGTGTGGCTGCCGATCCCTCGCGGAACATTTTTAAAGGTACAGTTTGTAATTGTGATATTTTTGGTCGCAAGATCCTGATAGGTGTAGGATGGGAAATGCGACGCTTCCAGAATATCGATCTGGATTGCTTCATAGGCTTTGTTGCTTGTAGAGGTAAGCGTCTGATCCTGGAAAATACATCCTGAGATGGTTACGCCATTGACGCCGGCGATTTCCATCAGATGCGCATTCTTTGCGTTCTTTAACGTACAGTTTTTAATGGTAAGGTTTGACGTATGCGCGGCTTTCATCAGGGTATTGCTGTTCCCGTTTTCGTTCCAGATACCGCCCTCAATGATGATATTTTCATAGCAATAGCCATTGTGCGTCGCGCCCATATCCGTAGACGCGCCGACCATGATCATATTCGCCTCACGCTTGGATTCCTGCTTCAGCGTGACTCCGCTTGTCACATACAGCCAGGTATTGCTGTAGATGCGAAGGCTGGCGTCCAGCGTATAGGTATAGCTGGAGCTGCCGGAGGGAAGCGGGATCACTACCTTATAAGGGTTACTGCTGGTAGCGTTGTCTCTGGCTTCATCCAGCGCGTCCTGAATCGCGGAGCTGTTGTTCGCTTTGATATCCGACGCGGACACTTTGATGACTGTATATCCATCCTCGGAGACAGTCGCTATCGCATCCTCTTCGACAGAGGCTTCAGCGATCTCCGGGTCATCGACGGATTCGACAGACGCGATGGAGATCCCTGTATCGAGAGCGTCCTGCGCCTCGTCCGTTTCGACTACAGCTATGCCAGAAGCTTCCGTCTCTGCCGTGGTTTCTTCAACGGCGTTTTCAGCTTCGTCTGTAATTTCTGCGACCACAGCTTCTGTCTCCGCGACTGTGGCTTCAGCAGCAGTCGTCGCATCTAATACTTCGACGTCTTCAATCAGAGAACCTGAGCCGTCCGTATTCCCTTCTGCACCGGAAGCATCCGCAGCGGACGTATCTTCCTCCGGCTCTACGATGAGGACATCATCGGCCACGACTTCGGCGGCTTCTGCGGTAACCACCGTATTCATACCGACGGTGGGCGATAGCATCGCGCATGCAAGCAACAGTGACATAAACTTCCGTTTCATAAGAACCTCCTTATTGTGTGTATATAGTGTGTAATAAATATTGTAAACGACAGTAATCGTTTTTTATCATATAGGAAAGTTCTCCGAACTTCCCTACATGATAAAAATTTATGCGCACGAATGCGTATGGAATTTTATTGCTTCGCAATACGCATTCGGCGCGGCAAAAAGTGTGCTTCTTGAGATTTGGTAAATTCGTGAGTGTGTGCGAAGCACACTTTTTTATGTCTTTTTTCTCTCATTTCGTTTTATATCTCAAACATTACCTTCAGGCTGAACTGGCTGCTGTCGCGCACACACGCCATGGCGGCCTCATATTCTGAAAGCGGGAAGGTCTGCGTCACCAGCGATGAGAATGCGTCCGGACTGGCTGCCATGAGGGAAAGCGCGTCCTGCCAGTCGTTCACCTCTGTATTGTAGCTGGAGTTCCAGGTTCCCTTCACCGTAATCTGCTGTCGCAGGATTTTCCAGTAGGTGTTTTTTTCGAAGGTCATGTCGCCCTCCGGATTTCCCACCAGGACGACCGTGCCAAAGGTACCGCAGGCTTCCACGGCATTCCCCGCGGTCGAGGCTTTGCCGACACACTCAAACACGATGTCCGCGCCCTCTCCGTCAAGCTGCGCCTTTACCTGTGCCTCCACGTCTCCCTCGCGGGTGTTTACAGTCCCATAGCCGAGCTTTCCGGCAAATTCCAGCTTTGCACTGCTCCTTCCGCAGACAATGACCCTTGAAGCGCCCTGATTTGCAGCGAAGGCGGCAATCAGAAAGGCAATGGTCCCGGCACCCACGACCGCCACAGTCCGCCCTTTTACCTGACCGGCGACATGGAGCGCGTGCAGGCTGACCGCGGATGGCTCGCAAAGCGCTGCGGTCTTATAATCCAGACTTTTATCGAAAAGCACGAGATTCCAGACCGGTACCGCGAGATACTGAGCGAAGCCTCCGTCACAGCGGGAACCAAAATAATTGTAATGCCTGCACTGGGCATACTGGCCCTTTGCGCACGGCTCACATTCCCGGCAGGGAAGGAGCGGAAATACCGCAGCCCGTTTGCCGAGCAGCTTTGGATCGACGCCTTCTCCGAGCATCGCGATCTGCCCGGCGAACTCATGCCCCGGAATGGTGGGAAAATGGTATGTCCCGGTCTTATAGATGCGGGGAATGTCGCTCGAACAGATCCCGCAGGCCTTTATCTGCAAAAGCACCTCGCCCGGTTCCGGTTCGGGCATATCTGTCTGTTCATATCTCAGATCGCCAATGCCATGAAGCACCAGCGCGTTCATTACAAAGCTCATACTGCAATCTCCTTCTGATGTCAATCCGTTTTCCGGTTCCGGATGATGTTTTCTGCGATCAGCAGGTCGCTGTCCGTCGTAATTTTAAAATTGATCGTATCGCCCCTGACCATGTGCAGGGTAACTCCGTTTAGCGTACAGATCTGGGAGGTGCCTGTAATCACTGCCTTCTGCTCCTCGGACAGGGCGGCCTGCATGTCCAGAAACTGCTTCAGCCGGAAGCTGTCGGGCGCCTGCCCGTGGTAAACGATGCTTCTCTTTGGGATTTCCGATACCTCATTTCCATCATCTGAGTGGAGAATCGTATCGCTGGCCGGAACCGCGGCGACCACCGCGCCGTATTTTGCGGCGCTGTCAATACTGTCGTTTAAAATCTGCTCTGTGACGAACGGGCGCGCCGCGTCGTGAATGACAATCACATCCTCCTCTCCGACGGGATGATCCCGGCAGATCGCGTCTGTCACATTGCGGATCGAATCGAGACGCTCCTTTCCGCCTTCCGTCAGCCGCAGCCGACGCGCCTCCTGTCGGGAAAAGCCTTCCTCGACCAGCCTTTCCATGTAGTCCATCCAGTCATGGTGAACCGCGATATAGATCTTGTCAAAGCGTGCGACCTTCAGCATATGCTCCATTGTATACGCAATGACCGGTTTTCCTTCCAGTTCAATAAATTGCTTTGGGATGGAAGAGGACTTCACCCTGCTCCCGGTTCCTCCGGCCAGTATTACGCCATATATCATAGCTTAATCCCTCTCTGCATTTCTGTTTATTATTATAGTAAATCACTGATATCCCGGCTCTATTCCCATCGCCTGGTACAAAAGAGCGACGACCCGATCTGTGGAATGTCCGTCAAAGTCATCAAAAAATCTTTTCTTAAACGCACCCAGCCGGTCAACGGCAAAATCCCGGTTCACGACCGCGCGCTCCAGCTCTTCCTGCGTATAAAAAAACTGTCCGGGCACAAAGGATTCAAAATCAAAATAAAAATCCCGCTCGGAAATATATTCCTCCAGATCGAAGGTATAAAACAGCATTGGAATATCCAGAAGCGAGGCCTCAAAAACCAGAGAAGAATAATCGGTAATGATCAGATCTGCGAGAAACAGCAGGTCATTTAACTCTGTCTCCGCTGAGAGATCCAGCACCCGTTCTCTGTAAGCTTCCGGGACGGGATGAACCGCGCGGACAAACGGATGATGCTTGATCAGCAGGACGTATTCTTCTCCGACAGCATCCATAAAAGAGCCGACCTGAAAGCGTTCCATCGGATAATACGCGTCGTCTCTGTCATGCCCCCGGAATGTGGGCGCAAATAAAATCACCCTCCGCCCCTGAAGAAGCGGATATTTCTCATACAGGCGGCGACGCGTCCGTGTCCGATAGTCCCTGTCAAAGAAGATATCCGTGCGCGGAATACCGGTCGGCACAACATTCGCCGTCGGGACGCCGAACCCTTCTGAATGACACATACGGACATTTCCGGTGCTCACGGTCACATAATCATAATTCCTGTGAAGCGCGGTCTTCTGCGAAGGGGCTTTCGGCTTCCCCAGACGCGAAAAGCCAAAGGTCTTAAACGCCCCGCACGCGTGCCAGAGCTGAACCACCCTCGTATCCGGGCCGATGGCGATATAATGCACAAATGGCGTGTACTCATCCAGCACGAGAACCCTGCTGGTCGCGCACAGAAGCGCCAGGCGGCTGATCTCCGCCCCGGACATGTGGTACAGATCCTTTTTGGTCAGATACATCTGGATATCCAGTCGGTCATCCTGTGCAATTTTATTGTATACAAACGCAAAATTTCCGGATAATTCTGTCCGCCTCGCTGAGATAAAGGAAATTCTCTCCGGCACGAGGGAATGCTCTTTTTGCATCCGGCTGTAAGCACGGAGCAGCTGCCCTCGCTTCCATGCGATCCACGGAATGCGGACGAGCCTCCTTCCATCCCGAAAAACGCTTCTGTGCTCGTCCAGAAACGAAAATGCCTTTTTTATATAAGCTCTGGATGCCTGCAGACCGGTGTTCCGGGAACCGGTATTTTGCTCTATGGAGGAAAGCGTTTTCTGCCAGCCCGGCTGATGCGCGATCCGCAGGGAATTCCCCTCTGCGTAAGCCTTATAGACCAGGCCGTCCTGCTCCAGAACGTCGGGGCCGATGCTTACGGAAGCTTTTTCTTCATACTCATCCACATAGAGGAGGTTTACATACATCCGGATATCATTTCCGGAATTTTTTGACTTCCAGAACAGATAGTCCAGGAGGTAAGTGTAATCGCTGTGGAAGACCAGCTTTCGCGTCTTATCATCCCGCCGGAACTCTGAGATGACCAGCGGAATCCTGCGATCCTCCTCTCCATTGAAAAAATGCAGGATCACCTTTGGACGGGAGAGCGCGCTAACAAAATGAAATTCGCCGTCCACGACAAAGCGGATCCTGGCTGCCCTGATGTGAATTTCCCTGAAGAAAAGACCGTATTCCATTCACCTGCTACTTCCTCTCGAATAGTCTTAGTCATTATATCAATATGTACCCGGAAATTCAAGGCTTTGTTAAACCATTCTTGTCACATAAGCGGCTTTGTGCTATCATTACACCATAAAAGACCTGATTCGAAGATTATTTCTCACTCATCCGTTCAAGGTCTCACAGGAGGAATTAGAAATGTATAAATTTACGATCATCGCGTATGCGGGAGAAAACTACAGCCCGGATCCGCTTTTTAAAAGCCTGCTCGCATTCCCTGACCCGGATCTGATTCAGCTGATTGTGACAGACGCGACTGCCGATGCGCTTTACAGAGTGTATTTTGAAGAGGCGGGAAGGACTGGCCGGATAGCTGTCCGTTATCTTGCCTGTCCGGGGAAAAACATTGCCGAATGTTATAATCTGGCAATTCCGGAAATCAAAGGAGAGTACACAGCCTTTGTGGATACCGACAGCGAATACTCCGATACCTGTCTGTCGCGCGTGCGCGTTGTGATCAACAGCCCCGAATTTACGGGGAAAAACTATATCTGTGTGATGCCGTATTTTGTCGGAACGGATGATGAGCCTCTTTTGTATAAAATCTGCCCGCGTAGCGGAGGGAGCAAAGACATCCGTAATAATCCCAGCCCTGTAATCCTCTGCCTGTACGCGTATTTCATCCGGACGACTCTTGTGTGCGGTATGCGTTTCAGGGAGGACTGTCCCATCGACGCGCGCCAGATGTTTATTCTGGATCTGATGGAAAAGGAGACGGTCTATTATCTGGCGGGAAAGCAGTCTGTCTTTTACCGCCACGCGCTTGAGAACACAACTGCCTTTTTCACCGGGAGTCATGAGAAAGTCTGGTACACCGATACGCTGAAACACGTGTATCTTCCTTATATAAAAGAGCGCTACGAGCGGGGAGAGCTGACTTTGGAGCAGGAGGAGGCGATCCTGTACCTGATCTATGCCAGATTTTCCTGTAACATGAATCAAAGCGACAAGAAGCTGCTGGATGAACAGGAGATTCGTGAATTTTATGAGATCGTCCATGAGCTCCTGCGCTATATCCATTACGACGTCATCGTCCAGAGAAAAAAGCTCGGTCATTTCACGCTTCCCGTCTGGCTGGTGTGGGATTTCATGAAAAATAAGGCAAGGCTCTGCGGCGACGCGGACGGGCTTGTCTTTTCCGGCGGCAGCATGCTCATGGACATAAATAA
>JAJQIE010000087.1 GCA_021199395.1 Lachnospiraceae bacterium
GAAAAGGGATATCATGTTTTTTACAGTCGGGTGTCCCTGTTAAAACACAGCGGAGAGAACTATGAACCGTATATTTTTGCTGCCTTGAATTCTGCCAGAGTGATGCTTCTTTTGGGAAGTTGTACAGAAAACATCAGCTCTGTATGGGTGAAAAATGAATGGCAGAGATACCTGAAGCTGTGTGAAAATACCCCAAATGAAAGACATATCATTCCTGTCATACGCGATATGCTGCCGGAAGAGCTTCCCGCGCAGCTGAATCGGCTGGAATCGATCAGTGTCGAAAACACGACATGGCTTGTCAATCTGGAAAATACACTGGAAAAATTCATCAGAAAGAAAAAAACGCCATCCATGATCGGAAATGTTAATCCTGTAGCTTTACTGTCCAGAGGGAAAATGGCTCTTGAGGATCGGGAATGGGAACGGGCAGACAGCTTCTTTGACCAGGTGCTAAACATTGACGCGGAAAACGGGGAAGCCTATCTGGGGCAGTTCCTCGCCGGGCAGAACGTCTCATCCATCGAGGAACTGAGATCAGTTCGGCTGGCGCAAAGCGAACAGGCTTTGTCCACGGAGCTTGAGGCAAAGCCGGATGATGGCGGAGTGATTGAGGAATGCGTAAATCGCTTCACAATTTCCAGTTTTTTTACCAGAGAGGAAATCCTGGATTACTTTTCCTTTGACGGTACGTACGAGTCTGATACGCCGGACAGAAAGAAGCAGCTTGAGGATGAAATGGAATTCTGGGAAAAGGACGCAAACCTGCGGAAATTCTTTCTGTATGCGGATCTCGAAGCAAAGGAACAGCTGGAACAGACAAAAGAGCTGATCCGAAAAGCGATGGAGCAGCGAATCTTAAAAGCAGAGGAGGAGGATAAGGAAAGCATTGAATCCGTGGAAGAAGAGTATAAGGAATTCCTGATCGATACGGAAAAGGAACTCGAAGAGGAGATGGAAGAGAGAATAGAGGATCGGTATGATGGAATCAGGTACTGGTTCTGGCATGAACATGAGAAAAAAGGAGCGATGAATGAAAATATTGCATGCATTGTAAATATGATGCATTTCTATGAAACTGCAAAATATTGCTCACAGCCGTCGGAGCTGAAGCTGGATAAATGGCTGGAGAGATTGAAAAAGGCAAGGGAATTCCGAAAAAAGATCCCGTTTATCATCGCGGGGGCCTGCGCATGCATTTTCTTCCTGATATTCACAGGCAAAGAGGTGAATTACCGGACTGCAAAAAGCAAAATCAGGCAGGGAGAAGTCGGGGAGGCATATAATATACTTACGAGAAATACTTTCTTTTCTTCCTATAAGAATTCCAAAACCCTGTCTGAATTCTGCCGGGAATATATGAATGCCATGGCTGCGCTGGAAGATAATGATTATAATTACGCCGCGGAAACAATTTATGATGTTTACCATAGCGCAACCGAGGAAAAGATTCGGGTTTTTAAAAAGATATGTGAGAAGACGATTGCGGAATACAGCCTGGATACTACAAATGGCTGGTTTTATATGACGGCGGTTGACCTTGCGGAGGATGGGGAAGAATTGCAGGCGTTGCAGCTGGCCTGCGGTATTGGAGATTATGTGAACAGTAAAGGAATCAGCGGGGAATCCGAAGAAGAATCTGACGATGCTGAAAAGGGAGCGCATTATTTTATCTGTGAATATCTGGATGGAGGATGGGTGTCGGAAACCGTGAATTCGAACAGCCTGCTATGGACCATCGAGTGCGAAGAAGCTTCTGTCTGGATTTACGAATCAGGGGGAGCATTTTCCAGCAGCGAGGATCGGTCAGATGCGAAGGTGGGAAACGAATACAGTATAACCGGTGCGTCGGTACAGACGGCATATGGCAGCAGCGATAGCTATACCTTCACACTGGATCTGAAAAACAATGCAACCGGAGAGACCTGTACCCTGTATTTTGAAGATCTGGACGAGGACAGCTTTACGATTGGCTCAGAGGGATATGAAAGGGAAAATCTTTAATAAATCACGGCACAGGTTGCCGTTTTGGAGAGGAAAACGAAAATGGCTATGTTAGATGTTATTACCTATGAAGGGAATCACGATGTGCTGGTTTACAGATATCCCCACACGGAATTTAATACCATGTCACAGCTGATTGTCCATGAGTCGCAGGAGGCAGTTTTTTTCAAAAACGGACAGATGCTGGATTCGTTTGGACCTGGGAAATATACCCTGCGTACAGAAAATATTCCGCTGCTGGGTAAGCTGATCAATCTGCCCACCGGTGGCGAATCTCCTTTTCGCTGTGAAGTATATTTTATAAATAAAACGCTGGCTTTGAATTATAAATGGGGGACTACGAGCAGAACCAGAGTGATGGACAACCAGTTTCATCTGCTGCTTGAGATTGCCGCGAATGGCACGATTGGCCTGAAGGTGACGAATCCGCGCATGCTTCTGAGCAGGATAGTAGGTACGGAGATGGAGCTTACCGCGGAAAGGTGTCTGGAATATTTCAGGGAGAACGTATCGGCAAAGGTGAAAGAATATCTGGCCAGTGTTATGAGGAGGCCGGAAATGAATTTCCTGCTTCTGGAAATGTATTTGAATGATTTTTCGGCTGCTGTAAAAGAGATGCTCCGTGAAATTTTTAATGACGTGGGGGTTGACATTTACAATTTTGTGATCGGGATGATCAATATTCCGGAAGAACAGTACGCAGTGATCACAGAAGGCCAGAGAGCACTGCAGAAAGCCCAGTATGCGAAGCAGCTCAAGAGGATTGAGGCAGAGGGAGATGCGGAATCCAGTGTTATCCGCGCCGGCGGCAGAGCGAAAAGCCGGGAAACAGAAGGCTACAACTGGGCGGATGAACAGGTATCTGAGATTACCAGAATGTATGCGGCGAATCCCGGAAATGTCCAGAATCCCGTGGGGATGCTGGCACAGGCTCCAATGGCGCTTGCGTTTGGAACGATGCTGAAAAACGGCATGGAGCCGGCTATGGACAGGCAGTTTTCAAATGCACCCCGCGCTTTTTCTGAGGAAAAGCCGATGTCGACTCCATTGGCCGATGTGGGGACAGAGCATTCGGAAAAGAATGTGAATAGCGGCAGGGCGGAAAACAATGTGCCTGAAAAGGACGCTGCATATGAAGATCCGGTTATGGTTCTTACAAAGCTGAAAAAACTGCTTGACGCGGGGCTGATTCCGCAGGACGCGTACGACAGGAAGATGCAGGAGATCCTGGACAGGATGTGAAGGAGAAAAAGATGAACGGGAAGAAGATTTATCGGACGGGGATTTACATGGTCATATATCTTTTGGCGCTTTTGCTTATGTGCCTGGTTTTTAAGAGCAAAACGACGGCATTTTGGCTTGGACAGGGCTTTTCTCTGCTGTCTGTTCTCTGCGTTTTCGTGTCATATGGCATTCTGGAAGGAAAAAACCGGGAAGCCTCGTATTCCGGGTTATCGCCGGTAATACTTTCGAGCGTTTATTTTGTCGTGCAGATTCTGGCTTCCATTTATATTGCATGGGCGTCGAACCGCAGCAGGCAGGCGCTGATTCTGGAACTCGTCCTGCTTGCGGTTTATCTGGTTCTCTGGATGGCTGCATTGCTGGGAAAGGGTATCGCAGATAAGTCGGAGGCGCACACGAAGGAGCAGATCCGCCGTATGGCGGAGATAGAAGAGATCCTGAAGGACGGACGATCAGGATGTGAAAATCCTGAGACTGAAAAATATCTGTCAGAGCTGATCGAAGCCGTTCACTATAGTGATCCGGTGAGCGTGGATTCTGTATATGAGCCTGAGCAGGAGCTGATGAGTCTGGCAGGCAAAATCAGCGCGGAGACCGCAGATCCCGCAGCGGTAAAGACAGACTGTGAGCAGTTTAAAAAGGTGTTGGATAAAAGGAACCGTCTTTGCAGGGCAGGAAAATAAAAAATGGGAAATCGTCATGGAAAGCTGCAGAGATTAAAGCTATAATAGAGATACTTTTCGATGCGGAAATTTTTACGTGCATCAAAGGGAGAGTTTTTGTATCAAAGGGAGAGCTTTTGTATCAAAGGGAAGTTTTTTATGTCAGAGAAAGGTATTGGAAAAACAGGCCTGTACAGAGTATTTATCATGCTGCTGCTGTTTGCGGCACTGTTCGTGTTTTCAAAGAATACTGCATATGCGAGAGATTACATAATCGCGGACAGCGATTCCCGCTATCTGAGTGACGCGGATGTCGAGGGGCTTTCCCTCCGGGAAATCAACTACGCAAAAAATGAAATCTATGCCCGCTGCGGCCGAAAATTCAATTCCGTGGAGCTGCAGGCATGGTTTAACAGCAAGAGCTGGTATCAGGGAGTGTATGAACCGGCGGATTTTGACGCCAACTATGCGGCGTCTGTTATGAACAGCTATGAAAAGGTCAACGCGGAATTCCTTTCGGACGTAGAATATTCCATCGATCCAAATGGATACCAGCTGGACGTTTCGGATTATACTTCTTTTATTGAGGCGGAAAAGGAGACGGAATCGACTGCAGTCGGGACAGAAACCGTTTCCGCAGAGCTGGTTTTGAGTATTTACCGGGAAATCCTCGAAATGGAGTATTTCACGATCGAAGGGGACGACGGCTATGTCGGCGGCAAAATCCTCGGCTTCCAGCTTATGGATCTGAACGGCGATGGGATTCCGGAGCTGCTGCTCTGGATTGACAGAGGCACAGTAGGCCATACGCTTGTTTCCTGCCGGGAGGAGAAAATCGTCAAATTGTATGACGACACGAATCCGGATATGCAGTTCCACTACTATTCGGATTCTAATACCCTGATGATGGAATATGAGCAGAATGGGGTCAATACGGTTTCCTGCTATACCTGTGAGAACGATGAATTTATCTGCAAAGCGCAGAGAGTGGTCAACAACAGCTCTGATCTGAGCCTGACCGGGGGAAAGACCATCCTCTACTATGTCGATGGCGTGGAAGTGACTGAGACGGAATACATCGTCATTATCGCCGTATTGATCGTGGGCGATGTACAGGATCTGGTCTACTATGAGAATACCGCGGAGAACCGCGATGAATATCTAAAGAGCTGGCTGACGCTCGCAGATACCGTCTACGCGGACATCTTAAACGAATACCGCCGTGCGGTGGCGGAGAAATTCGAGGGGAGCTATGAGAATATATCGAATACGGTTCATTGGCTGACAGGTGAAAGCGGGCAAGAATATGGAGACTTTAATGAAACCTATGGTATTAGTTATGCTCTATATGATTTCCTGGGCGATGGTCAGCCGGAACTATTGATTGGTTTGTATGAAAAAGGCTCAGATGCTGGTCAGCTGGAACGATTTATCAGTTTGTATGAAAGAGGCTCAGAAGATGCGGGAATTTACGGTTACAATGGCAATAGTTGCGTTGATGTATTTTGTACAGATGGCAATACAGTGCGGCGCGTAGATTCAGAACAATCGTGGCCATATACCTTTTATCATTTTTGTGAAAATGGTATTGTTATGGGAGCGTATATGAGCGGTGGGCCATCAGCAGGGGGATTCAGTATCTTTCAGCTCTATGCGAATCAGGCGTCGGCGGAACTGGTTACGGAGTATGGGCACAATGGAGGTGGCAATTATTTCTGCTGTGCAACGACAGGTGAAGAACTTTCCTCAGAGGAGTATTATGAAATAATGGATTCCTATGTGATGATCGAGGATATCGGCGTAGAATGGATTCCGATCTCCTGAAGGGAAGCGACGGGGATGGAAATCTGACTTTGCCGGATGTACCGTGTCAGAATGAATTACCGTAGCTGTAAGAAATAAAAATGAAATTTCGCGCTTTGAAAAAGTATTAGTAAAAGGAACCGTCTTTGCAGAACATTTTTACGTGCATCAAAGGGAGAGCCTTTGTATCAAAGGGAGGATTTTTATGTCAAAGAAAGGTATTGGAAAAACAGGCCTGTACAGAGTATTTATCATGCTGCTGCTGTTTGCGGCACTGTTCGTGTTTTCAAAGAATACTGCATATGCGAGAGATTACATAATCGCGGACAGCGATTCCCGCTATCTGAGTGACGCGGATGTCGAGGGGCTTTCCCTCCGGGAAATCAACTACGCAAAAAATGAAATCTATGCCCGCTGCGGCCGAAAATTCAATTCCGTGGAGCTGCAGGCATGGTTTAACAGCAAGAGCTGGTATCAGGGAGTGTATGAACCGGCGGATTTTGACGCCAACTATGCGGCGTCTGTTATGAACAGCTATGAAAAGGTCAACGCGGAATTCCTTTCGGACGTAGAATATTCCATCGATCCAAATGGATACCAGCTGGACGTTTCGGATTATACTTCTTTTATTGAGGCGGAAAAGGAGACGGAATCGACTGCAGTCGGGACAGAAACCGTTTCCGCAGAGCTGGTTTTGAGTATTTACCGGGAAATCCTCGAAATGGAGTATTTCACGATCGAAGGGGACGACGGCTATGTCGGCGGCAAAATCCTCGGCTTCCAGCTTATGGATCTGAACGGCGATGGGATTCCGGAGCTGCTGCTCTGGATTGACAGAGGCACAGTAGGCCATACGCTTGTTTCCTGCCGGGAGGAGAAAATCGTCAAATTGTATGACGACACGAATCCGGATATGCAGTTCCACTACTATTCGGATTCTAATACCCTGATGATGGAATATGAGCAGAATGGGGTCAATACGGTTTCCTGCTATACCTGTGAGAACGATGAATTTATCTGCAAAGCGCAGAGAGTGGTCAACAACAGCTCTGATCTGAGCCTGACCGGGGGAAAGACCATCCTCTACTATGTCGATGGCGTGGAAGTGACTGAGACGGAATACATCGTCATTATCGCCGTATTGATCGTGGGCGATGTACAGGATCTGGTCTACTATGAGAATACCGCGGAGAACCGCGATGAATATCTAAAGAGCTGGCTGACGCTCGCAGATACCGTCTACGCGGACATCTTAAACGAATACCGCCGTGCGGTGGCGGAGAAATTCGAGGGGAGCTATGAGAATATATCGAATACGGTTCATTGGCTGACAGGTGAAAGCGGGCAAGAATATGGAGACTTTAATGAAACCTATGGTATTAGTTATGCTCTATATGATTTCCTGGGCGATGGTCAGCCGGAACTATTGATTGGTTTGTATGAAAAAGGCTCAGATGCTGGTCAGCTGGAACGATTTATCAGTTTGTATGAAAGAGGCTCAGAAGATGCGGGAATTTACGGTTACAATGGCAATAGTTGCGTTGATGTATTTTGTACAGATGGCAATACAGTGCGGCGCGTAGATTCAGAACAATCGTGGCCATATACCTTTTATCATTTTTGTGAAAATGGTATTGTTATGGGAGCGTATATGAGCGGTGGGCCATCAGCAGGGGGATTCAGTATCTTTCAGCTCTATGCGAATCAGGCGTCGGCGGAACTGGTTACGGAGTATGGGCACAATGGAGGTGGCAATTATTTCTGCTGTGCAACGACAGGTGAAGAACTTTCCTCAGAGGAGTATTATGAAATAATGGATTCCTATGTGATGATCGAGGATATCGGCGTAGAATGGATTCCGATCTCCTGAAGGGAAGCGACGGGGATGGAAATCTGACTTTGCCGGATGTACCGTGCCAGAATGAGTTACCGTGGCGGTAAGATATAAGAATGGAATTCCGTGTTTACGAACGCATGCAGAGCCCTCGACTTGGCAATCTGCATGCGTTCTTGTACACAGCCGTGTACGGAACTCATGGCTAGTGTGCCGTCTCAATCATTTTTTAAATTATAGTGCTGAAGATGTCGTCATTCTGCAAGGCCGACGCAGGCGGGCGGCGTCGGCAGATTGCCTCATGCTCGAACGTTTTAACATGCAAAAACGAAACAAAATCACCAAAAACCGGTGATTTTTGGTTGCGGGTATATTTGCCATATGATACAATAAAAAAGCCGTATAGTGGTATTTAAAAATTTTCATAAGGAGGAAAGAGAAATGAAATGGTTGAAGGAACACGTACCTGTTGACAGCGTCAGACGCAGACTCGCGCTTTATCTGGCGGTACTGATGATGCTCCCGGCGCTGGTCGGTATCCAGCCGATTCAGGCGGAGGCGGCCTCAAGTCTGCAGCTTGTCACTGGCGGAGAGACAAATCAGGTTGTGACGATTGAAAAAGGGCAGAATTTTTTTGCGGGGGATCTCATTTATTATGATAGCACCGGTAATTATGAATTTGTTACCCTGTCTATGCTGAGCGGAGCGACCTATAAGAGCAGCAAAACCTCTGTCGCGACCATCGGGAAATCGACCGGGAAGGTGACCGCCAAGGCGACGGGGACGACCACGATTACCGCGACCTACAAGTCGAAAAAGGTGACTTTCAAGCTGAAGGTTCTGAAAAAGGGCGCTCTTGGAACGACGACTACCTACAAGAGCCTGAATGAAAAGGCAAATTTAATCAGCTCCGCTTTTTCAAGCTCTCCGACTACGACTATTAAGCGGGCGTTTCAGGTGAGCAAAAAGCTTGCCAAGCTTGCCAACGCCGATTCGACTTTGATCTGGGTGTGTGGTTATCGTGGCGATAATCCTGTTGGCGTGTCGTATGCGTCGGACTGGACGACGATAAACCTGAACATACCTCTTAGCACCAGAATATATACGCTGGAAATGATGTACAATCCTCTTGCGACAGGCTCCGCAAATGCGTTTCAGGCGTCAAAGATGACGGCGTCCGTCTCAAAGAACACACTGACGCTGACGCTCAAGAGCAAGGCGACTAAGGAGCAGGTGACATGGCTGCGGGAGGCATATGAGCAGTCGAGCAGCACGAAAACGTACTACACTTCGGGGATCTGGGACGAAACGTCCGGGAAGTTCTATGACGCCAGGGTATATGTGACAGCGGGGAGTAAAAACCTGACAATTAAGCTGTATTCCAATGGAAAGAGAGCGAAGGTTATAAAGGGACATAAGTACACCTGCGTTTCTCCGGGCTTTATGTCGATCACTGCGTCAAAGGCGAAATAAAGAACGAACAAGGGAATGAAATAACAAAAATAGAAATAACACAATAAGCGAATAAAAGGGCGGTGACGCTGTGGGCGTTTATTTAAATCCGGGAAATATGGAATTTTCCCGCGCGGTGCATTCAAAAATATATGTAGATAAAACGATGCTGATTGAGCATACGAATGATGCACTTTTTACTGAGCAACAGTTTATCAGCGTCAGCCGCCCAAGACGATTTGGAAAGTCAATGGCTGTAAATATGCTGGCGGCGTATTACGGCAGAGGATGTGATTCGAGAGAGCTTTTTTCAGGTTTAAAAATTTCGGATCATCCAGGCTTTGAAAAACATTTAAATCAGTACAATGTGATTCGGATTAATATGAGAAATGCTTTAAGCCGCGGGAAATCTGTGGAAGGAATGATTGCGATTCTGGAAAAGATGATTTCGCTTGAGCTCAAAAGAGAGTGCAGGGACGTGGATTTTTCAGAGATAGACTTTATGTCTTATTTAGAAGATGCCTTTGCGCAGACTGGTATTTCATTTGTTTTTATTATTGATGAGTGGGATTGCATATTTCGTGTTTCTAAGAACGACAGCACGGCGCAGGCACGGTATCTGGATTTCCTTCGTTTCTTGTTGAAAGATCAGCCGTATGTGGCACTGGCGTATATGACTGGAATTTTGCCTGTTAAAAAATACGGAGAACATTCAGCACTCAATATGTTTACGGAAATTACTGTTACAAACCCGATGGAATATGCGGAATTTACCGGATTTACGGAGCCGGAGGTCGCTGCGTTGAGCGAAAAGTATGGGGTGTCGCTGGATGAGACAAAACGGTGGTATGATGGCTATGATGTGATGGGTATTTCGATTTATAATCCAAGGTCGGTCGTAATGGTCATGCTAAGCGGTATTTTTGACAGCTATTGGACTCAGACAGAGACATATGAGGCTTTGAAAATATACATTCAGATGGGCTACGATGGTCTTCGTGAGCGAGTGGCCCGGCTAATTGCGGGTGAAAATATTTCTGTGAACATTGAAAAATTTCAAAATGATATGACAACACTCGCGGGGGCTGACGATGTCCTGACCTTGCTGATCCATTTAGGCTATCTGACGTATGATTTTTCGAAAAAGACCTGCCGTATTCCCAATAATGAAGTCCGTAGGGAGTTTATCAACTGTATTGAGACAGAAGGGTATCCACGTATGGTCGAGGCAATCCGCAGCTCCGCAGAACTTCTCCGTCAGACGTTTTTGGAAAATGAGGAAGAGGTAGCTTTACGAATTGAAAAAATTCACGAGGAAAATTCTTCAATATTGAGGTATAACGATGAGACATCGCTTGCTTATGCTGTAGAACTTGCGTATTATGCCGCGCAGGAAACTTATGCATTGTATCGTGAAATGCCCGCAGGAAAAGGATTCGCAGATCTTGTATATGTTCCGGATCGAGCATGTATGACACCTGCATTGGTAATTGAACTCAAATGGAATCGTACGGCGGAAACTGCGCTTGACCAGATTCGAAGACATAATTACGCAGAGTGTCTGAAACATTATCAGGGTGAAATTCTTTTGGTCGGCATCAGCTATGATAGAGATCTCCGGAAAGGCGGGAAAAAACATTTTTGTAAAATTGAGAGGGTTATAAAGGATATGCCTGTTGGTTCCTCTAAGACAGAATAAACGAATAGCGCTTACGAACGCATGCAGAGTCCCCGATTTGGGCAATCTGCATGCTTTTTGCTTTATTGGAAACTTCGTTCCTATAAAGCAAAAAAGCTCCGCGGGAATGCACACTTTGTTCAAACAGCCGTGTAAAACCTATGGCTTGCGCCATACGCGGACGCGGCCGATGCAGGGGACGGGAGTCGGCAGATTGCCTCATGCTCGAACGTTTTAACATGCAAAAACGAAACAAAATC